>CAMDPE010000234.1 GCA_945903795.1 Lutibacter flavus
AAAATAAAAAAGAACTTAATTTATTTTCTAAGGAATACAAGGAATTTCTTGGGCCTCATTGTCAATAGTCAACTTCCGTGCCAGTACAAAAAGATAGTCAGAAAGACGATTTAAATAGACTAATATTATCGGATTTAAGGTGTTTGCATCATTTAATTGCGTTGCGATTCGCTCGGCCCTTCTGCAAATGCAACGGGTTATATGACAGAATGACACGGTAGGGTGACCGCCAGGCAAAATAAAATGCGTCATTGCGGGCAAGGACTCATTCATAAAGTCAATTTCTTGCTCCAAAAGCGCCACAGATGCTGAAGAAATTTTAGGAATATTTAAGCGTTCTTTTCCGTTTTTAAGGATCTCTTTTTCAGGAGGTGTCGCCAACATAGAACCCAATGTGAATAATTCATGTTGAATTTTCATCAGAATTTCTTTTGTATGCGGGTCTGTTTTTTGATCGCGAATTAAGCCAATATAGGAATTTAACTCATCTACGGTGCCGTAAGCTTCAATCCTTAAATGGTATTTAGGAACTCTTGTTCCCCCAAAAAGTGAAGTTTCACCCTTATCTCCTGTTTTTGTATAAATTTTCATTTGTTTATTCTGTATTTTTTATTGGTACAAATGCTGTTCGCTTTGAGTCATTCCATTGTTTATCAAAATTTGTGATGCTCAATTAATGCTGCAAATTAACTAATTTTTAGGCGAATTTAATTAAACTCTCACAATGAAATGTTGTTTTTTTTGCGCTGTTCTAAAAAATATGATTCCCCAAAAGTAAGTGTTGATGGTGACAGTTACTTTTGGGTGTGTTTTTATTTCTTCCCAAGCCTGTTGCATTTCTGGTGACCAATGGATATCGTCAAAAATAAACATGGAATTGTTATGTGCCGTTTCAAGGCATTGTTTGAAATATTGAAGCGTTGCCTGTTTTTGATGATTTCCATCAAAATAAATTAAATCATACTGTTTATCTGCCAAAACAGTGGAAAGTGTTTCATCAAAATTTCCAACAATCAAATCAATATTTTTTAACTGATTTGTTTTGAATAATGCTGTCGCAACTTCCGCTGTGTTTTTGCATCCTTCAAGCGTCACAATTTTAGCCTCAGGGTTTCCGATACTCAAAACGGAAGTACCTAATCCTACCGAAGTTCCTATTTCCAATATATTTTGCGGATTGAAATAGTCAAGCAACCGAAGCAGAAGCGCTGATTTTTTTTTGTTAATTCCGGCTATTTTTGCAATATCCGATACCTTTCGGTCGTTACTTTTAAAAATAGCGGAACCTTTGCCATAATCGGTAATTGTGATGCGGTTATGATTTGCGTATAAAGACTTTTGAATCTTGCTAAAAGCCCTTATTTTGGCCAAATTTGTTGGTGTATTAAAACATTTGGTCACCAAATCATAAACAAAGGGCGAGTGTACGCCGTGCCTATTTGTTGATGACCATAAAAATGCAATAAATGACCTAATTTTATACCAATGCATGACAAGTCAATTTTATGCGAAAATAGTTGAAAAATTATTTTAATACGCTATTTAAAATTATATTTGCCAGAGCCTGATCAAATTTTTATGAAGAACTTTTTACTATATATGGCAGTTTTAAGCCTGCTGTCCTCTTGTCTTTCAACAAAGAAAGTAACCTCATTTCAAGGTGAACCAATTACCAAAACCGAAATTTCAAAGTTAAATAGCGAGCCCTATCGTTTAATGGTCAATGATATTTTATATATAGACATTAAGGCTGAAAATCAGGAATTGGTGTCGCTTTTTAAAACAAGTGCTTCCGGCGGAAGCGGTGCAGGCAATCTTTATTTTTCAGGTTATTCCGTTGACAGCCACGGAAATATTAGAATACCGTATCTGGGTGAAGTCAATGTTTTGGGTTATACAGAAAAAGAAACCAGGGAAAAATTGGAAGTGGAACTGGGGAAGTTTTTAAAGAATCCTGAAACTGTTTTTGTGACGGTAAAACTTGGTGGTATCAACTTTATTGTCACCGGTGAAGTAGGCTCGCCGGGAACTAAAAACTTGGCGCAAAATCAGGTTTCAATTATTGATGCCATTGCCAATTCAGGACAAATTTCTATTTATGGCGACCGGGAAAATGTATTAATCATCAGAAAATCGCTTGACGGGGTTAAAAAGTATAAGATCAATATGAATGAAATGGCCATATTTGAATCAGAAAATTTCTATATTCAACCCAATGACATTATTTATGTGGCGCCGTTGAAACAAAAATCTTGGGGAATTGGAACAACCGGATTGCAGGCATTTACAACCGTTGTTTCTATATTGTCTTTTGTGGTAACCTCGGTTTTATTAGTTAAAAATTTATAATATTTTATGGATCATAAATTTAAATTTATTGAAAATCCAAGTGAGCAAATTTCAAACATTAAAGATTATTTATTTAGAATTTTAGCCAATTGGAAATGGTTTGTGGCCACTATTGCTATTGCGTTGGCGGTTGCTTATTATATCAATATTTCCACCCAACGCATTTATGGGTTATCAACAACCATTGCCGTAAGCGAAAAACAAAATCCGCTATTCTCCTCAGGAACCAATATTGCCTTTAACTGGGGCGGTGTTAGCGACAAGGTTGAATCCATCAGGAAATCATTAACTTCCAGATCCCATAATGAAAAAGTAATTGGCAGGCTTAATTTTTATGTTGATTATTTAAAAGAAGGCCGCTTCAGAATAGAAGATGCCTACGGCCAAGCACCATTTACAATTAAATTGCAGCCAAACCAGTATCAATTGTTGAACACCTTGATCAAAATTGATTTTATAGAGAATGATCGTTTTGAATTGTCGGTGGATTTCGATCAGAAGGCGAGTTATAAATTAAACAATTATAAAGACGAAACACAAATAGATTTTAAAGAGGCTAAAAAACGGTTTTCAAAAGTATTTTTAATTGATGAATATATCAATCTTCCATTTTTAAAAGCGCAAATTGAATTAATTAAGGAGGCAAAAGACCTAAAAGGCCAATCATTTTATATTCGCTTTAGGGAAATTAACCAAGTAGCAGGTCAATATCAAAATGTAAGGGCTACCGGACTTACAGGAACTTCCTTAATAGAATTGAGCTTGTCGGGTCCAAATAAAAACAGACTTGTGGACTACTTAAATGAAACGGTGATTGTTTTGGCAGAATTGGAATTGGAACAGAAAACAAATTATGCCCGCAGCACAAAAGAATTTATTGAAGCACAGTTCAGAAACACTTCCGACACTTTAAAATTAATTGAAGACAATATTGGAAAGTTTAAACAAGACAATTCAATCTACCAATTATCGGCTGAAGGTGGTGAAATCTATTCCCAAACAGTGAGTTTAGATAAAATGCAAGAGCAATTGGGTGACCGAATAGCGTATTTTAACAATCTTGAAAACTATATAAAAACCCATACAAATTTTACCAATATTCCGGCGCCTGCAATCATTAATATTGAAGACGGCTCTATCTCCGAAATGATGGGTAAATTAACGGAACTTTCCATTAAAAAGGACAAGTTATCAAAAGAAGTTACCCCCAATCATCCATCCTTAAAGGCGGTTGAACGAGAAGTTGAAACAACCAGAAATGTGTTGCTTGAAAATCTTTCTTCCTTAAAAAACATCACTAAAATTACGCTGAATAACAGCCTAAACCGTTTAAGCAATTATAATGCGGAACTGGACAAACTGCCCAGCAAAGAACAGAAATTATTGAATTTTCAACGAAAATACAGTTTAACGGAATCCAATGTGGTGTTCCTGATGCAGAAACGCTACGAGGCGGAAATTGCCATTGCGTCCACTGTTTCGGATATCACAGTGCTTGATGCTGCAAAAGATACCGGTCAGGGTTCTATTTTGCCAAGAACGGAGTTTAATTATATGATTGCCTTGTTGTTAGGAACCATTTTCCCGCTATTTTTGATTATTGCCAAAGAAGTGCTGGATACCCGAATTCATACCACCGAAGACATTGAAAAAATTTCACCAATACCCGTTTTAGGAGTGGTGGGCAACAATGGCAACGACACTAATTTGGCGGTATTTTCCAAACCAAAATCGGGTATTGCGGAGTCATTTAGGGCGCTGCGTTCAAATATTCAATTTTTATTTGCCAGAAGCACCAAAGACAAGAGTAAAACCATTATTGTAACGTCATCTGTCAGCGGTGAAGGAAAAACATTTATATCCATCAATATGGCGACGGTTTTTGCTTTGGGCGGAAAAAAAACAGTGTTGGTTGGATTGGATTTGCGCAAACCTAAAATATTTGAAAATTTTGAAATTTCCAATGAAAAAGGTGTGGTAAACTATTTAATTGGGGAAGAAAATATAGAGGCCATTATTCAAAAAACCCATATTCCCAACCTCGATGTCATTATTGCAGGTCCGGTACCGCCAAATCCATCTGAATTATTGATTGGTTCAGCAACAGAAGAATTGATAAACAGTTTGAAAGAAAATTATGATTATATTATTTTAGACACACCACCCATCGGATTGGTGAGTGATGTTGTTGAATTGTTAAAATATGCCGATACTACGCTGTATATTGTCAGACAAAACTATTCCCAAAAAGGAATGCTTAAATTGATCAACGAAAAATATATCAAAGAAGAAGTTACAAAAATTAGTATTGTATTGAACGATTTCACTATGAAATTGCGCTACGGCGGTTATGGTCACGGCTATGGATACGGTTATGGTTATGGAAAATATGCCAAAGGCTATAGTGAAGAAACTGGACCTAAATCAATGGTTAAAAAAATTTTCAAAAGAAAAAAATAATTGAAAGTTAAATATTAAAAGTTAAAAGTTAGCTATTAGAGTAAAAAAATTTAAACGAATAGCTAACTCAATATCATAACTGCAAACTCAAACTAAGCATATAGTTGGTCTCTTAATTCCTTAATTTTTGGATCATCCAAAT
>CAMDPE010000235.1 GCA_945903795.1 Lutibacter flavus
AGAAAAAATGTTAGCAGATTTAGAGAATCCTTACATTCTTTTATTCGAAAAGAAAATAACAAACCTAAAAGATTTATTGCCAATATTAGAGCCGGTAGCCCAAAGCGGAAAACCGTTATTAATTATTGCTGAAGATGTGGAAGGTGAAGCTTTGGCAACTTTGGTGATGAACAAATTACGCGGTGCATTAAAAATTGCAGCAGTAAAAGCGCCAGGTTTTGGTGACAGAAGAAAAGCAATGCTTGAGGATATCGCCATTTTAACCGGCGGCACCGTAATTTCTGAAGAAAGAGGCTTGACTTTAGAAAACACCACAATTGATATGTTGGGCACTGCAGAAAGAATTACCATTGATAAAGACAATACGACTATTGTTAATGGTGCTGGAAATGCAACTGACATTAAAGATAGAGTGGCACAAATTAAAGCACAAATTGAAACCACAACATCCGATTATGATAAAGAAAAATTACAGGAGCGTTTGGCCAAATTGGCTGGAGGCGTTGCAGTTTTATATGTTGGTGCTGCCAGTGAAGTTGAAATGAAAGAAAAGAAAGACCGCGTTGATGATGCTTTGCACGCAACACGTGCCGCTGTTGAAGAAGGTATTGTTGCCGGTGGTGGCGTGGCTTTGGTAAGAACTAAAGAAGTGCTAAAGTTATTAACTACTGAAAATTTAGATGAATTAACAGGAATCAGAATTTTAGACAGAGCTATAGAAGAACCATTGCGTCAAATTGTTGAAAATGCAGGTGGCGAAGGTTCTGTGGTTGTTGCAAAAGTGATTGAAGGAAAAGGCGATTTTGGCTACAATGCCAAAACCGATGAATATACTAAAATGTTTAAAGCGGGTATTATAGATCCAACCAAAGTTACAAGAATTGCTTTGGAAAATGCAGCTTCAGTTGCTGGTATGATCTTAACTACAGCTTGTACATTGGTAGAAATAAAAGAAGAATCAGCTGGTGGAATGCCTCCAATGGGTGGCGGAATGGGCGGAATGATGTAAAATTTGTAAACGCAAATAAAAAGCCGCTTAATTTTCATTAAGCGGCTTTTTTATGCAGGTAGTATCCCATAAAATGGGATGAACTAACTATGCTTCTCGATTTTTCTGTTGAAATCAGAACGATAATTTATACCACAAACCTTATCGAAAATCTCAACGGAAAAATAATAAAATACACCAAAAACAAGGTCTCTTTTCCAACGGATGAGGCGGTTAAAAATCTATATATTACTTTTAACTTTTTATCACAGCATACCGTTATAGGCAATCACTTCAATAACCGTAATTGAACTTTCCTTGACCGCAGAAAAATAACCTTATGTATTTTCGCTATACTTATTTATTAAAGTTTCTCAGCTTGGGCATTTTTAACGCTGTTTGGTTTTGCTGTTGGTTTTTAACTCGGTTCTTTGTTAAAACCGTAATACGCAGAAAATAACCTAAAAAAATTAATAACTTTATGAAGTTTGTGCTATATTCAACCCGTTCAAAAAATATAGACCAACCTTTAAAATATAATATGAATATGGATCACTATGGGTTTTTATCAATTTTACCTCCGATAATTGCAATTATTCTTGCCTTAAGAACAAAACAGGTATATATAGCGCTACTATTCGGCATTTGGTTTTCTTGGCTTATTTTGAACGACTGGAATTTTCTTACAGGCAGTTTGGCAACAATTGAGGCTATGGTCAATGTTTTTAAATCGGAAGGAAATACCAGAACCATAATGTTTAGCGCCCTTGTTGGGGCTCTTTTGTTATTTATTCAGTATTCTAGAGGTGTTGAGGGATTTGTTAACAAAATTAATGTCCTCATAGAATATCTCGAAAAAAAACAAAGCGGCTACAGTAGGGTAATTGTACAAATTTTAGCGTTGGTTACGGGGATTTTTCTTTTTGTGGAAACAAGCATCAGCGCATTAACTGTTGGAACACTTTACAGACCCATTTTTGATAAGCTAAAAATTTCACGAGAGAAATTAGCCTATATCGCCGACACAAGTTCTGCTCCTACTTCAATATTAATACCTTTTAATGCATGGGGAGCCTTTATTATGGGATTGCTTATTGCGCAAGGTATTGACAAACCTTTTTCAATGCTTTTATCGACCATTAAATATAATTTCTATCCTATTATTGCTATCATCATCGTATTTATTGTAATTGTGGCAAAAAAAGATATTGGGCCTATGGCTAAAGCCGAAAAGAGGATAAAAGAAACTGGGAAACTGTTAAATGACAATGCCAAACCTATGATTTCTGATACCATAACCTCTTTTAAGCCAAAAGAAGGCATTAAAGCAAAAGCATATAATATGGTAATTCCCTTATTTACTATGGTACTTATGATGCCTCTAAACTTGGCATATACTGGCTGGAACAACGTTGAAAAATATAGTTCTTTTTCAAACCATTTATCACAGGCAATAGGTCAGGGATCGGGCTCATCTTCCGTATTGTACGCCGTAATTACCTCAATTTTTGTAGCGATGGTTTTATACCGGTCACAAGGAATTATGAAAATAGGAGAAATGATTGACCTAATTTTAAAAGGAATCAGTGAATTAATGCCTTTGGCACTTTTAATGTTGCTAGCATTTGCCATTAGCGACGCCTGTAACCAGTTGGGCACCGGGCAATTTGTTGCCAATTGGTCAAAAGATTGGCTTTCACCAGAATTTTTACCTGCAATTATATTTATGATCAGCTCTTTCATTGCATTTTCAACAGGAACTTCTTGGGGTACTTTTGCCATTATGCTGGCCATTGCCATTCCAATGGCTAACATCCACGGGGTAAACCCAACGCTTGTTATTGCAGCAACTTTGGGTGGCGGTGTTTTTGGTGATCATTGTTCGCCAATATCTGACACAACCATCATATCCTCTATGGCATCAGCAACAGACCATATTGACCACGTTAAAACGCAACTTCCTTATGCTTTGATTGGTGGGGCAATCACCACTATTATATACTTGATTATTGGGATAATATCAACATAATAGTTGTTTTCCAATTTATGCTAGCCCTAAATTGGAAGAATTTTGAAATTATATTTATTGAAATAGTTTCTGTTTAAAATTAAAAAAACTTGATTGGATGTCAAAATTTAAGTTCCTTTTTATATTTATAAGTTCAATATTGTCATTTTTTGGCTGTAAATCGACGCAAGTCACAAAAAAAATAACCAAACATTTTGATGCGGGTTTTTACGACAGTCATTTTACTGGCTTTCTGGTGGTTGACCCTGCATCTAATGACACTATTTTTAAATACAATGCCCATAAATACTTTACGCCAGCCAGCAACACCAAAATATTTACCTTATATACCGCATTACAAGTTTTACCGGAAAAAATCCCTGCATTTAAATACCGAATTGACAAGGACACCATAACCATTCAAGGAACTGGCGATCCAACATTTTTGCACACTTTTTTTCACGACAGCACGGCACTAAAAATGGCGCAAAATTTTAAAAAGGTAAATATAATTGCAAGTAATTTATATGATGAAAAGTATGGTCCCGGTTGGGCTTGGGAAGACTATGACACTTATTTTAGTCCGGAGAGAAGCAGTTTTCCAATGTATGGAAATGTAGTTACCGTCAACAATAAAAACAACTTACAGATTATTCCCAAAGCATTGAAAAAAAACATACAATATGCCGAAAGAAAATTCAACAGAGATTACAATGCAAATAATTTTTATTATCCTCCGAAAAGCAATAAAACTATTGAAATTCCAATGGTAATAGATTCATTATTAATTGCTGAATTATGGAATGACCTACTGCCCGGAAAAGTATTTATTGTAAACAGCGCTTCAAAAAAATTGGATCAAATTGCCTTTAGTGTGGAAGCTGATTCCTTATACAAAAGAATGATGCAGGAAAGCGATAATTTTTTAGCGGAACAGATGCTTATACTGTCATCATCTAAACTTTCAGACACTTTAAGCGCCGATAAAATAAGAAATTTTATGCTAGAAAATCAATTGAAAAATTTAAAGCAGAAACCGCGTTGGGTTGATGGCTCTGGCTTAAGCCGATATAATTTATTTACACCAACTTCTTTTGTTCAAGTACTCACAAAATTATATACTGACATACCAAGAAACCGATTGTATAATCTGTTTTCTTCAGGCGGAGAATTTGGGACGCTAAAAAATTGGTATGCGGGCAATTCTAAGCCATATATTTATGCCAAATCGGGTACACTTGGAAATAATTATTCATTAAGTGGCTACTTAATCACAAATTCTGGAAAAACACTCATTTTCAGTTTTATGAACAACCATTTTACAAAACCCAACAATGAAGTTAAAAAAAATATGCAAACTGTTCTTGAATTGTTGCGCGATCATTATTAAGTAACATAAAATTATCTTTTATAAATCAATGCGTTTTTAAAATTACTTTTTTTGGTGTTTAAATCAATCAGAAAACCGTTGATTACCGCATAGTCAATTTTTCCGTTTTTTCGCAATAAAAAAGTTGGATTGGCACCTTCGCCCAAAACAAGTTTTCCCACTTTATAATTTGAGCTTATTAAGTGAATGGGCACAGAAACTTCTTTTTTACCAATTGGCAATTCCGTCATTCTTAAATAGGCATAGCCGTTTTGTAAAAGTTGATAAACATCTACTGTTGATAAATCTTTAACCGATTTCAATGTTTTTGGATATACTTTTCCTTGAACGATAGTGTAACCAGTGGCGTCAAAAGTTTCATAGCCATAATAAGTGGATAAATCTCCTTGGTCAATAATTCTTCCGATATTGTAAAAATTAGTGTGATTGGCATTGTCAATTTCCAAACGATTGATTCCCAGATCAATGATATAATCGTTATTCAACAGATTATAAGTTGCTCCAAAAAGTTTTAAATCGAATAATTTACGGTCGTTTTTAGGAAT
>CAMDPE010000236.1 GCA_945903795.1 Lutibacter flavus
AAAACAACTTCACCAGATCCTGAACTTTCAAATTATTTTAAAAAATAATTTTCTTCAAATATCAACATATCAGACAGTTAGGTTTTTAGAAATGTTAAATTTTTTAGGTACTACCTAACGACTACCTAAAGATTCTCAAGAAAACTTCCCAGCTTTGTTTTACGAAAGTCAAATCGCTATAAAACTTTATTAACCTAAAACAAGAACAAAAATGCCTAAAGAAATTATCACTACAGATGACCTTAGAGAATTCAAAATCGAATTGTTGGAGGACTTCAAAAAGATCCTAAAAACAGCAGGATCTTCTCTACCCAAAAAATATCTTAAATCATCAGAATTGAAGAGAGTTTTAAATGTTAGTTCTGGAACCCTTCAAACATTAAGAATTAACGGAACGCTTCCCTACACAAAAATTGGCGGCATCATATTCTATGATGCAGAAGAAATTTACAAATTGTTGAAAGAAAACAGTATTCATAATAAATTCTAAAATGAATGCCGGAGATAAATTACATCAAACACCTGAATGCAGTTTTTCAGCAATTCTCGAAGGACAATAGATTAAATCCTTCTCACATCAGTTTGTATATCGCATTGTTCCAAATATGGAATTACAGCCGTTTTCCTGAAGAATTTTACATCAATCGTGAACACGTGATGGAGTCTTCTAAAATCGGCTCAAAAACAACATATCATCGTTGCATTAGTGAATTGGATTCCTGGAAATATCTGATGTACAAACCATCCCACAATCCGTTCAAAGGGAGTCGGGTGAGGTTGTTTCAATTTGAGACAAGTGATGAACAAGTGGTGGACTTTGCTGTACCAATATCGGGACAAGCGATGGTATCTGTAACAAACATTAATAAACAAATAATAAACTTTTATAAACTTGGGCAAGCCGAGAAAAAAAATGAAATTTTATCTTTTTTCAAAAAAGAAAACTGGCCACAAATTGAAGCCGAAAAATTCTTCAACCACTACCAGGGAATTGGTTGGAAAATTGGTGGAAAAATAAAAATTGTCGATTGGCAGGCAACAGCCCAAAACTGGATGTTAAAATTCAAAGAAATTCAAACAGAAAAAAACACTTTTTTGCCACCAGTCCAAAATAAGGACAACTTGCATACCAATCGAAACAAAAACTACAACCAACCATTGTAGCACCCAACTTAATAAAATTAAAACCAAAAACCAAATTCTATGAAAACACCACACATTAAAACCGAAGGCACCTCAAATTTTCAAATCGGAGAACTAAAAAACAACATCGTTCACTACGATTTTGATAAAATAATAGCCTACCTCAACATCAAAGGCTGTCTGATTTTCGATAAAAATTTCAGACTCTACAAAGAAGACGAACCTTTGCTTTTCAAACTATGCTGTTACTACATCCAGGATCACTGGACCTGCGCCAAAATGGGAATTGACACCAACAAAGGATTGTTGCTTTCAGGTCCTGTCGGATGCGGTAAAACATCGCTGATGAAATTATTGCCTTATTTGGCGCCACACAAAACAAACTATGAAATCATCCCAACGCGAAACATTGTTTTCAATTTCAATGCTGCCGGATTTGAAGTGTTGGAAAAATATAACGACACCAAAAACTATTGTTTCGATGATCTTGGTGTTGAACCAACTGGTTGCCATTACACCAAAGAATGCAATGTAATGGGAGAAATACTGCTTTCGCGTTACGACCTTTTCAAAACAAAAAACGTAAAAACGCACATCACTACCAACCTCAACGCCGAAGAACTTGAAGCACGCTACGGAAGTCGCGTTAGAAGCAGATTGAGAGAAATGATGAACGTTATAGCATATGACTCAAACTCCGTAGACAAAAGAATGTGAGTTCATCATTCACGAATACAAAAACCAATAAAAAGGGGATGAGTAAATGTTTAACCTTATTAGTTTTGATAAAGCTTCTGTTGACAAAAGAAAGTAAAAAACCCACCTCGAAAATTGCGTAAACGAGGTGGGTAAAAAAAATTGCTATGAAAAAGATGAGTTGTCTAGCGACAACTCTGAATTTCAAATATAGCATAATTTTTTTATAAAAGCATGTGAAAAATAATTCTTTTCAAACTATTAAAAATAATTCTTGCCCAATTTAATAAAAATGAATGTTTCTATTTTATGCCCTGTTTTTTTTGTTACTTTTAACCTCGTTTAACAAACTTTTAAAATTCAATTGCTAATAAAAAATAACTATTATGGTGCTAATTGCTGTTATTTTATCTATTATTTACACGTTATTTATAATTAAATTTTTATAAAAATAAAACAAAGAATAAGCGTTAATTAAAATTATTAAAAAAAGCAATCAAAAATTAGTGGTAAAATTGAAAAATGAGTGAAACCAATCGCATAGAATACAAACAGGAACTTACTGAAGGGTTAGAAAAAGAAGTGGTGGCGTTCTTAAACTACCACGGCGGCGGTGTGATATATATTGGCATCGATAAAAATGAAAATCCTGTTGGGGTGGCTGATATGGATGGGGATATGCTTAAAATAAAAGATCGCCTCAAAAACAACATATCACCATCTTGTTTAGGTTTGTTTGATGTGATTCATGAAGAAAGAGAAGGTAAAAATATTATAAAATTAAAATTGGCAAGTGGCTCTGAAAAGCCATACTACCTGAGAAAGAACGGAATGTCCGAAAAAGGTTGTTTCATCAGAATTGGAACAGCGGCTGAACCGATGCCCGTTAAGATGATTGAAGAACTGTTTGCGAAGCGTACCAGAAATTCTATCAGTAAAATCAAATCCAACAAACAGGAATTGTCTTTTGAGCAGCTAAAGATTTATTATGAAGCGCTCGGCATAAAATTAAATGCGCAATTTGCCAACAATCTTGAATTAATTACACCCGATGGGGAATATAATTATGTGGCTTACTTGCTTTCAGATATTAATGGAGTTTCTATTAAAGTGGCCAAATATGAAGGTAACAACAGGGTCAATTTAATAGAAAGCAATGAATACGGGTACAGTTCTTTAATTAAAGCAACCAAACAAGTGTTGGATAAAATGGAATTGGAAAACACCACCACGACCAAAATTACTTCAAAAGAACGCCAAGAAAAACGATTATGGAATCCTATTGCACTTCGTGAAGCTATTATAAATGCTTTTGTGCATAATGACTACTCAAAAGAGGTGCCTCCTAAATTTGAGATTTTTTCTGACAGATTTGAAATTACCTCTGCAGGTGGATTACCGGAAGGACTAAGTGAAAATGAATTTTTTGAAGGTTTTTCTGTTCCCAGAAATAAGGAATTAATGAGGGTATATAAAGATTTGGATCTTGTAGAGCATTTAGGCTCTGGTGTGCCACGTATTTTAGAGAGTTACCCTAAAGAATGTTTTATGTTTTCGGAAAACTTTTTACGTATGAGTTTTCCTGCGGCTAAAACCGTTACCCCCCAAGTTACCCCCCAAGTCACCCCCCAAGTCACCCCCCAAGTTATGGAGTTGGTAAAAGTGATGAAAGATGAAATGAGCCGCCAGGAAATTCAAGATAAATTAGGGCTCTCCGACAGAAAAAACTTTAGGACAAACTATCTAAATAGGGCACTTGAATTTGGCGTTATTGAAATGACACTGCCCAACAAACCCAATAGCAGATTGCAAAAATATTGGCTAACCTTAGTGGGTGAAAATTTAAAAATGAATGCAAAGACTATTTAAATTAAATAGTTGCAAACGTCAAGAATTTTCCACAATCCCAATCTCCTCATCCGTCAACCCATACAAAGCATAAACCATTTGGTCTATTTCTTTATCTGTGGTATCAATCTCGGATTTTAGTGCCAATGCTTTTTTGCTTTCCTGCAAAAAGTAATCTTCCCATTCTGCTTCTTGACTTAAAGATAGTTTGACTTTCTTTTTGCCTAATTCTTTTATAAATTCCGGATAAGTTAACAAATACCAATCTTGTAGTTTTTTGGGCAATACTTCTAACTCAAATTTTCTTTGAATTGTTCTTTCAAACTTAATTGAAATATCTTGTAATTCCTTACTTAATGATAAAAGTGAATTTGATTTTTCAATATTTGGTAACTGTGAGGATATACCAATATTTTTGATAGGTAGACTTTTAAATTCAGCAACTCTTATTTTAGGGAATAAGTTATCAAATTCATTATTTGTATATCTAAAGTAAAATGCCATAAGTTTGGAATTTAATATACTTAAAGCAAAAGTAGTACTGAATTTCTCTTTCATACATTCTTTTAATTTTGCTATATATAAGCTCCTATCAATTTTAAAGTCTTCTTCAATCAATGTGCTAACAAGAGTTTTTCCTAAAATTTCTCTAAAAATAATTCGAGGACCTTCAAAGTGTTTTGGATCTCTAGGTGCAGCTAACCAATCTCCATAACTAATAAAATGCTTATTGTCCCACCGATAACCATAACGTGAAATATGCATTCCTTTTAATTCTGGAACAAATGTTTCATCTTTTTTAAAATTTGAATGATAAGCTCTAGATGATATTATTTCTGGAGATTGACCAGTATATTTATCATAAGGATTTATACCTCTAATAACATCAAACATTTCACTTATAGGGATAATATTCGAATTCATTTTAGTAACAATTGGCAATATATCATCATTTATTTCTACATCAAAAACGAAACCTTTATTGTTTAGAAAGCGATTAGGAATGACTTGGTGTTTTAGACTAAGCTCTTTATTTATAAACTCTCCTATCTGAATTTTAATTTCTAACTCTCCTTTTATTTTTGAACCTGCAAATATCATAGTATCAACAGACGCTTCTGGAAAGACATTTTCCAAACTTGGAATAATAAAATTTAAAGACAAATTATTTAAAATGAATCTCCTACAATCAGACATCATCATGTTTTTAAGCCAAGAATTTGGAACAATATAAC
>CAMDPE010000237.1 GCA_945903795.1 Lutibacter flavus
ACAATCGTGGGTTTTTCTTTTATTAATTTACTGATATTATTGTTTTAATTCTTCATAAATAACTCTGATTTTCTCCAATTTATCAGTCATTTCTAAATTTTCATACAAGCCCATTAGCGTTTGAATGATGTTAATGCTTTTAGGATTCAACTCATTTGCTTTTTCATAATAAGGCAACGCTTGTTTGTAAATTTCAAATTGTTGTGCTTGTAATTTATCATATTTTTTGAAATCTGATAAACTCTTATTCATTTGATCAATAATTGGAGCCGCCTTTTCAATGATAGCTGCACCAATATTGTTATAAGCATCAGCATAATCTGGCTTCAATTCAATCGCTTTCTCAAAATTCTTGATGGCTTCATTAATATTTTTTTGATCCATATTCATTACCCCAACATTATAATACAAAGTAGGTTCTGTAGGATTTAAACTGATTGCTTCTTCCAAACGTTCTTTAAATTTGGCATTATCACCAGCTTTATAGTAAATATTGGCTTCATCAATTAATAAAGAATAACTGGTTGGAAATTCTGCCCGTCCTTTAGAAATTACTTCTAACGCTTTTTCATTATTTCCTTTATCAGAATAATTTTGAGCCAAATTTTTGAAGATCATTTCACGTCTTGATTCTTTTTTCTCTTCTCTTGGATTTTCTGCCAACCCTAATTTAACCTGTAAATCCATACTTTTTTTATCACCATAAACAATATCTTCTTTTGTTTCTTTATCTGTAGCAACAAAAACGGTTGTAATTCCTGTATAATTTAAAGCCAAAAGTTCTTCATATAACTTAATTGATGAATCATAATCCTTAGCGAAATAGTAAACCAAGGCGGAATTGTCCAAATAAGAAGTATCTCTAGGACTTAAAACATAAACTTGTTGAAATTCTTTAGCTGCTTTAAGGTAATCTGCATCTTCTTTGGTTTCAATGGCTTTACTGTAATTGTTAGATGCGTTCTCTGCAATCGTAACAATCATTTTATTAAGCAGCGCACCAATTTCAGCAGAATATTTCTGCTTATTGGTTTCTTTTTCAAAATTAATTAATTGATTAAATGCTTCACCAATTTTTTCAACATCTCCTGCTGGATTTCCATTTTGATACAATACTAGACCTTTTAAATAATAAAATTTAGCCTTTGTTTTTTGATCTTCATTGGCAATTAAGCCTTCTGCTTGATTTACTGCTGAGATAGCAGTAGCAAAATCATTTGCTTTAACCGCTTTTTCTGCAGTTTTTAATTCATCATTTTGCGCGAACACTGTCATACTAATAAAAAAAGCTGACAGAATTATTAATTGTTTTTTCATTTTTTTAAATTTATTGTTACTTATTTATTCTTGATTTAAATTATCCTCATCGCTGTTTTCAATTTCCGTGCCATTGTCAATTTCAATTTCATTTTCAATATCGGAACCAATAATTTCAACTTCTTCTTCTTCATGCATCACTTTTGCAACTGCAGCAATAGAATCGTTGTCTTTGATATTTATCAATTTAACGCCTTGCGTTGCTCTTCCCATAACTCTTAAGTCTCCCACGGCAAGTCTGATTGCAATTCCAGATTTGTTGATAATCATTAAATCATCTTCATTATTCACGTCTTTTACAGCTACCAAATTACCGGTTTTATCAGTAATGTTAATCGTTTTCACACCTTTACCGCCTCTGTTGGTAATTCTGTAATCCTCTAATTTTGAACGTTTACCATAACCGTTTTCTGAAACTACCAATATATCGCTATTAATATCGTCAACAGCAATCATTCCAATAACTTCATCGTTTTTATTTGCCAGTGTAATTCCTCTCACACCAGAAGCATTTCGGCCCATCGGACGTGTTTTGCTTTCCTCGAAACGAATGGCTTTACCAGATTTTAAGCCCAACATCACCTGACTTTCGCCGGTGGTTAATTTGGCTTCAATTAGTTCATCGCCATCTTTGATGGTAATTGCATTAATTCCGTTTGCTCTTGGTCGGGAATATTGCTCTAAAGAAGTTTTTTTAACCTGGCCTTTTTTAGTTGCCATAATCACATAATGACTATTCACATAAGACTCAATTTTTAAATCTTCTGTAACCAAAAATGCTTTAACAGTATCATCCTGTTCAATGTTAATTAAATTCTGAATTGCTCTACCTTTTGAGGTTTTTCCACCTTCAGGTATTTCATAAACACGCATCCAAAATACTTTTCCTTTTTGGGTAAAGAATAACATATATTGATGGTTAGTGCCCATAAATAAATGTTCTAAGAAATCTTCTGTTCTTGTGGCAACACCTTTTTGTCCGCGTCCACCTCTATTTTGAACTTTATATTCATCCAAATTAGTACGTTTAACATATCCGGCATGTGAAATTGTCACAACAACATTTGAATTTGGGATCATATCTTCTATTGATAAATCTCCACCGGCATATTCTATAACTGATCTTCTCGCATCACCATATTTATCTCTTATGGCAATAAGCTCATTTTTTATAATTTCAAATCGTCTTTCTTCATTTGCCAAAATATCTTTTAAATCAATAATTAATTTAATAATTTCATCATACTCAGTTCTCAATTTATCTTGCTCAAGACCCGTTAATTGACGCAAACGCATCTCAACAATTGCTCGTGCTTGTATTTCCGACAATTCAAAACGCGTCATCAAACTTTCTCTTGCGATATCTGCATTTGAGGAAGCTCTAATAATTTTAATTACTTCGTCTATATTATCGCTTGCGATAATTAAACCTTCTAAAATATGGGCTCTCGCTTCAGCTTTTTTAAGTTCAAATTCTGTTCGTCGTACAACAACTACGTGTCTGTGCTCAACAAAATAATGGATTAATTGTTTTAGGTTTAATTGTTCCGGACGCCCTTTTACCAAGGCTATATTATTTACGCTGAATGAAGTTTGAAGCGCTGTATATTTGAATAGGTTGTTTAAAACAATGTTTGGTATGGCGTCACGTTTTAGAATATAAACGATACGCATTCCGTTTCTGTCCGATTCATCACGAATATTCGCAATACCTTCCAGTTTTTTTTCATTGACCAACTCTGCAGTTTTTTTAATCATTTCTGCCTTATTCACCTGGTAAGGGATTTCAGTCACAATAATGCATTCGCGACCATGAACTTCTTCAATAATGGCTTTAGCGCGCATTACGATTCTTCCTCTGCCAGTCTCAAAAGCTTCTTTTACACCTTCATAGCCATAAATTATACCTCCAGTTGGAAAATCGGGTGCTTTAATATGCTGCATCAATTCAGAAATTTCAATATCCCTGTTTTCAATGTAAGCCAAAGTACCATTAATTACTTCAGTTAAATTATGCGGAGCCATATTGGTGGCCATCCCAACTGCGATACCTGAAGCACCGTTCACCAATAAGGTTGGAATTCTTGTTGGTAAAACGGTTGGTTCCTCTAAAGTATCATCGAAATTTAATTGATGATCCACGGTATCTTTTTCAATATCCGCAAGCATTTCTTCCGAAATTTTTTGCATACGAACCTCTGTATACCTCATTGCTGCTGGACTATCTCCATCTACAGATCCAAAGTTTCCCTGTCCGTCTACCATCATGTAACGCATGCTCCATTCTTGAGCCATACGCACCATGGCATCATAAACTGAAGTATCCCCATGTGGGTGATACTTACCCAAAACTTCCCCAACTATTCTTGCCGATTTTTTATAAGATCCTGTTGCTTTAATTCCTAATTCATGCATACCAAAAAGCACCCTTCTGTGTACGGGTTTTAACCCATCTCGCACATCCGGCAACGCCCTTGAAACTATTACTGACATTGAGTAATCAATGTAAGCAGATTTCATTTCATCTTCAATATTAATTGGTATAATTTTTTCTCCGTCTGCCATAAATTTTTATTTAATTTTGTGTCAATTTTTAACAAAGCAATATACGATTTTTCACTTTTTTACAACCATTTTGTCACGTTGTTTTTCTACTTTTTATCAACAATAAAAAGCTCACTCAAACCCTTATTAACACACTGATTTTCAGTCTTTTTGAAGCCTAAAAAAAGATCGTCGAAATAAATTATGAAAAAGTGGTTCGCTTTTTGTGTTTAAAAAAGAAAAAAATCAGTTAAATTTACAATATAAACAAAAAATAATGGACGATAATTTTTCACCAAAAGTTAAAGATGTAATTGCCTACAGTAAAGAAGAAGCTTTACGTTTAGGACATGATTTTATTGGTACGGAACACCTTGTTTTGGGAATCTTGCGAAAAGGAGAAGGAAAAGCTATAGAAATTTTAAATTCTTTAGAAATAAATTTAGATCATTTGCGAAAAAAAATTGAAGGTTTAAATCCGATTAATTCCTTGAAAGAAGCCGACGAAAAGAAAAGTTTACATCTGACAAAGCAAGCCGAGAAAGCATTAAAAACAACTTTTTTGGAAGCCAAATTATATCAAAGCGAATCTGTAAGCACAGCACATTTGCTGTTATGCATTTTACGCAATGAAAATGACCCAACAACAAAATTATTGCAGCATTTTGATGCTACTTATGATGATGTGAAAACTGTATTCAAAAAATTATTCTTTGATGAAGAAATAAATTTGCCAAAAGCAGAGAATTCTAATGATGACGATTTTGAAGGCTCTAAATCAAATCCTTTTGAACAGGCTAGAGGCGAAAAAACGCCACTTAAAAAAACTAAAACACCAGTCTTGGATAATTTTGGACGGGATTTAACCCGTTTGGCAGAAGAAGGAAATTTAGATCCTGTAGTTGGACGTCAAAAAGAAATTGAACGGGTTTCTCAAATTTTAAGCCGAAGAAAAAAGAACAACCCAATCTTAATTGGTGAACCGGGCGTTGGCAAATCAGCCATTGCAGAAG
>CAMDPE010000238.1 GCA_945903795.1 Lutibacter flavus
ACGACGGAAGAATCGTTCACAATTTCAATGGCACGAATGCTGGCACTGTCTATATTGAATTTATCGATGGAAATTTTAACGGTTTCCCTTGGCTGATATTGTTTTTCACAAGATGTAAAAATGCAGAAAATGATTAATAGAAAGCTAAAGTTTTTCATTTCGTTTTATTGAAGATTGGAACAAATTTAGGTAAAATAAATCGGATTTTTAGACAACAAAAAAGGCGAGTTTTTACTCGCCTTTTTTCATTAATATGAATTAAAATAATTACTGATTGAAAAACTCATCATTAATATACATTTCCTTATCAAATCTTTTTTCAAGTTTAGAAACATCAAATTCTTTAATTTCAGAAAACTTAAGAGACTTTGCCTGTTTTGCAGAAAGGCCTCTAATATCATCAAGCGCGGCTTTTAAAACCACTTCATTTTCATCACCAAAAGGTAAAATGGCATTCCAGTATCTAAATTCCTCAACTAAAATATCCGGCACAAACCCATTGGTATAATCACTTTGATCAAGTTTATTATAAATTTGAAAAACAATTGGTTGCATCGCATATAAATGAGCTGAATTGGCAGTTGATTCTTTTGTGTAATCTGATGAAGGAGAATCATATAAAGTGATTGATCCCACATTTTTGCCGTAAGTCTTTGTGCCAATCACCTTAACAGGGATAAAAGGTTTTAATCCGTTTATAATCATTTCACTGGCAGAAGCTGTGCTGCTGGATGTTAATACATACAATTGATTTATATTCGAAAGCCTGTTAATTGTTTCATCTACTTTTGTATCTATACCATTAGCATCATATAAATTTAAAGAATTCTGAAAAGTATAAGAACCACTCTGGTTGGTGTGTTTTGCGTTAAAAGTTAATTTTGCAAAGGTTTCCGTTCCTGCACTTGCATCAATCATACTTGCCAAATAAGCAGATGTTTCAACAGATCCACCGCCATTTAACCTTAAATCCAACACCAACTCTTGAATTCCTTCATTTTTAAAATAGGCAAAAGCAGCATTTAACTCATCATTATAAGAAGACCTAAATCCGTTATAAACCAAATAACCCACTTTTTTGCCATTAATATCAGTAAAAACTTTTTTGAAATAAACGGGATCTTCAGAAATAACGGTTGCCGTAATTGTTTTATCAGAAATTAAAACACTATTTTCAGTAACGATAGAAAAAGTTACCGTCTCATTAGAAAGTTTACCCGCAACTGAAGAGTAATTGCCTTCATTCATAATTACACCATCCAATGCATTGATAATATCTCCTCTTTTAATTCCGGCTATATCAGCAGGTGAATTGGGCGCTACATATCTCACATAAAAAATAATAAGGTCATTTGACGCACTAATATCCACCGCTGATAAACGAATTCCGAAAGATTTTGAAATTCCCTGAAAAGAATTGTTTAATTCGATAAAATCGTTAACAATCCAGGAGAATCTGTCGGTAGTTCCTTTTTGAAAAAGCAAACTGTTAAAAAAATCTTCAGGAGTTGAATACCCATTTAAATATGCATTATAAGCATCTTGGTCATCATCTTTGGTATTTGCCAAATCGGCCACACTTGGTTGCCAATTGTACCAGGAATTCATCCCTTTCCAAATAAAATCGTTAATAGGTTTGTCTAAACCACTTGTTGGTGGGGTGGGGTCATCATTTTTAACACAACTTGCAAATGTTAGACTTAATGCCACAAAAATCACCAGTGTATGAATATAGCCGAATTTTTTCATTTTATTATTTTTGTTTTATGAACGCAATATATCAATTTTTATTCCAAATTTAATATCTGTTGTTACAAAAACGTAACTTGTTCGTCATAATTGTAATAACATCAAAAAAGAAGTTTTAACAACCAAATTTAAAATGGATCAGTCAGAGTTTTTAAAAAAAGTAATGCCTTTTAAAGATAAGGTTTTTCGGTTGGCAAAAAGACTGTTGGTTTCAACAGAAGAGGCTGAAGACGCCACCCAAGAGCTTTATTTTAAGCTTTGGAAAAACAAGTCGAAATTAAGTGACTATAACAGTATTGAGGCGTTTGCGATGACGATGACAAAGAATTATTGTTTTGACCGACTAAAATCGAAGCAGGCAAGTAATTTATCGCTGGTTCACAGTAACTATAAAGAAGGTGGAACGTCTTTACAGAAAAGGGTGGAACTTAATGACACAGTAAGTTTGGTTCATAAATTGATTGAAAAGTTACCGGAGCAACAAAAAATCATCATACAGCTTAGAGATATTGAACAATATGAATTTGATGAAATAGCGGAAATGCTGAACATACAGCCAACCGCAATAAGGGTTTCACTATCTAGAGCAAGAAAAACAATTAAAGAACAATTAATAAAACAACACAATTATGGAATTAGTTAACATAGAAAAGTTGTTGGAAAAATACCTGGATGCCGAAACATCTATCGCCGAAGAAAATGAATTAAAAACTTATTTTTCAGGAGCTCATGTGGCACCACATTTAGAAGAATACCGAGAAATGTTCGGTTATTTTTCAGCCAGTAAAAAAGAGAAATTTACAAAAACCATTCAATTAAAAAGTCGAAAACTGAATTGGAAATGGTTATCTGTAGCTGCCTCAGCAGTTTTATTGGTAAGTGTGTACACCGGGTATCAAAAAAACCAGCAAGAAAAAGCCGAAAAAATTTATAGAGATACGCAATTTGCTTTCAATATGCTTTCGGCAAATTTAAACAAAGGAACTGCAGCAATTTCAGAATTGCAAGAGTTTGAAACCACAACAAACAAAATTTTAAAACAACCTAAATAACAAAACAATGAAAAAAATTATTTTTATAATCGCCCTTGCCTTTTTGCCACTATTAAACTATGCGCAAGTTTCTCTTTTCGATAAGTTTGAAGCTATGGATGACGTAACCTCTGTTATCGTAAACAAAGAAATGTTTAAAATGATGAGTAAATTTAAAGGCGACAGTCCAGAATCTAAAGCATACGGTGAAATGGTGCAAAGCTTAGAATCTTTAAAAGATTTTACCACAGAAAGTACTTTAATTGCAAATCAAATGGAAGAAGTGGTTTCAAAATATTTGAAAACTTCAAAACTTGTTGAGTTGATGCGTGTAAAAGATAAAGATGCCAATGTTAAAATTTATATTCGCCCGGGAAAAGACGACAGTCATGTGAGTGAATTATTAATGTTTGTGAACGATATGTCAAATAAAGCCAATAAACAAGCTGTAGTTTTGTCCTTAACAGGTGAAATTGACTTGAATAAAATTTCTGAAATTACGGAAGCCCATATTCCAAAAAGCAGCAAGCATCTAAAAAATAAATAATTACCGGAATGAAAACATTTTTAAAAGTTTCAATGGTCGTTTTTGTAGCAGCAATTTTAACAGTTGCCTGTGACACGAAGCCATCATTACAGAAATATTATGTAGACAGTAAAGATAACAATGCGTTTATTTCTGTTGATTTGCCAGCGAACATTATTGAACTAAAAGACGAAAATGTTTCTGAAGAAGTTAAAAATACCTTAAAAACTATAAAAAAGGTCAATTTTTTAGCCTTACAAGTTGATGAAAACAATCAGGAATTGTTCAATACTGAAAAGGAAAAAGTCGGAGAAATTCTAAAAAATCCTGATTATAAGCAATTGATGCGCATGAAAACTGCGGATGGAAATGTAACTGTAAATTATTTGGGCACTGAAGATGCCATTAGTGAAGTGATTATTTTTGGCTCCGACAGCAAAAGAGGATTTGCCTTGGTGAGAGTTCTTGGAGAAAATATGAATCCCGCCGATATTATGAGTATGGCCCAGGAAATTAAATTAGACGGAAATTCACAACAACTCAAACAATTGAGCGGATTGCTGGGAAGTATGAAATAAAATTAAGTCCGAAGACCGAAGTTTACAATTTAACAAAAACAAAAAGCCATACTTTTTTAAAGTATGGCTTTTTAACTTACTGTTAACTCCTTAACCTAATTAAATCCCTATTTTTGTCACTTAAATTCTATAAACTCAAATGAAAAATATTTTATTCGCACTCATCTTATTATTTTCAATAGTCCTTGGCGCGCAAGACTTAAAGTACCAACCTGAAAGAGACAAAATAAACAATCTGGTTCATACAAAATTAAAAGTGGATTTCAATTTTGAAAAGAGTCAGCTAAACGGAGAAGCATGGGTAACGTTAACTCCTCATTTTTACGCTGTTAACAAAGTTGTTTTAGACGCCAAATCATTTAACGTTTATGAAGTAAAAGTGAATGACAAAAAAGCAGGCTTTAATTATTCTGAAGATGAGTTAACCGTGGAGCTTGACAAAACCTATAAAAAAGGCGAAGAATATACGGTTTACATAAAATACACAGCAAAACCTGAAGAAATTAAACAAAAAGGAAGCGAAAATATTACGGATGCAAAAGGACTTTATTTTATCGATCCGAAAGAAGAAGATCCAAATAAACCAACGCAAGTTTGGACACAAGGAGAAACGGAATCCAACAGTTGCTGGTTTCCCACCATTGATTCCCCAAATCAAAAAACAACCCAGGAAATTTATATGACCGTTCCCAATAAATATGTAACGTTATCAAACGGTACTTTAAAAAGTCAAGTTGTAAATCCGAACGGAACAAGAACAGATTATTGGAAAATGGATCAAAAACACGCGCCATACCTTGTTTTTATTGGTGTTGGCGAATTTAACATAACAAAAGACACTTGGAACGGTTTAGAAGTTAATTATTATGTTGAGCCAGAATTTGCGCCAGAAGCAAAAGCCATTTTTGGAAATACGCCTGAGATGATTACTTTCTTTTCAAACCTTACAGGAATTCCTTATCCATGGGATAAATACAGCCAA
>CAMDPE010000239.1 GCA_945903795.1 Lutibacter flavus
CAAAACATAAAGACAACTGGTGGGGACCTTTTTTTATGTTGACTCAATATTCATATTTTACGCCAGATCAAAAACCGGTTTTCGAGCAATTTTCAGAAGCGGCACAAAATAGTTATTATGGGAAATTAGTAAAAGAGGAATTGTTTCCTAAAACACTAATTGGGACTAATGTTATAAATTTTAGTTTAATCGATAAAGATGGCAAATCTTTTAATGCCAAAGATATTATTTCTGGCAAGAAGTATATTCTAATAGATTTTTGGGCATCTTGGTGTGCACCATGTCGTAAAGAAATTCCTAATTTAAAAGAAGCTTATAAGAAATATTCAGATAAAGGATTCGAAATTCTTAGTATCTCAATAGATAAAGATGCAGCGGCGTGGAATAAAGCATTGAAACAAGAGAATATGCCTTGGCCAAACCTTTTTGATGATGGCAAGGTGAGTAATACTTTTAAAGTAAAAGCTATTCCGGCTACTTTTTTAGTGGATGAGAATGGTGTTGTTATAGCAGTAGACTTAAGGGGAGAAGCTTTAGAAGAAAAATTAACAGAACTATTAAAATTATAATCAGCTATTGCAGCATAAAATTATTAAGATGAAAAAATATATATTAAAAGCTACTATGTTAGCTCTTGGGATGTTAGGTGTATTAACATCTTGCACAGAGAAGCCAGAAAAAAAAGAAGTGTTAGGTTATATAATTAATGGTAGTATAGAAAATATGCCAACAGGAATGGTGTATCTGGAAACTACTGAGGAAGATAAGAAAATTATTGATTCAACAATGGTTACTCAAGGTAAATTCACATTTCAAGGGCAAGTTAAAGAACCTTTACTTTATGAGATTAAAGAAAAAGGTAAACCATACGGATTCACATTTATAATTGATAATGAGATAATAACAATTCAAGGAAAAAAGGATTCTCTTAATTTAGCCGAAATTAAAGGTGCAAAACAAGATTCCATTTACAAGCTATTTAATAAAAACGAGTTTTCTACAGTGCGAAAATTGGCTGGACCAATTTACAAAATGCTCGATTCATTATCTAAAATAGACGGTCTCGATAAGCGTATTGAAAAAGGGGAACTTTCGGCTGAACATCGGGTTATAATGGATAAAAAATTTAAAAGCTTAGATAGTATTAGTATTATATTAACATCATCTTATGTTACAAATCATAAAAATGATATAGCAGCAGCTTTAGTTATTGACGATCGGTTTATTACATATCCCAATCCTGAAAAGGCCAAAGAGTTGTATTCGGTATTAACTCCAAAAGTTCAAAATTCTTTCTATGGAAAGAAAGTAAAGGCTTCATTAGACCTTTTTGAAAAATTAGCCATTGGTGCTGTTGCACCAGAGTTTTCACAAACAGATACAAATGGAGAAATTGTGAATCTTTCAGACTATAAAGGAAAGTATGTTTTAATTGATTTTTGGGCTAGTTGGTGCGGACCATGCAGAAAAGAAAACCCTAATGTGGTTTTAGCTTATAATAATTACCATACAAAAGGATTTAATGTACTGGGTATTTCTTTAGATGATAAAAAAGACAGGTGGTTAAAGGCTATAGAAAATGATGGCTTGCTTTGGTCTCATGTTTCAGATTTGAAAGGTTGGAAGAACGAAGTAGCAACTATTTATGGAGTTAAAATAGTACCTACTAACTACTTAATTGATCCAAATGGGAAAATTATTGCTCAAAATTTAAGGGGACTTGAATTACAACAAAAGTTGGCAGAAATATTTAAAAATTAATTTTTTTTTAATAATGTCATATATGAGCGATTGTTGAGTTTATAATAATCGTTCAAATACCGCTATTTTAAATCAAAAAAAACATATCAAATGATAAAGTATATCCTATTGAGTTTATGCTCATGTTTTATTATTACTTCAATGTTTGCTCAAGATTACGTTTCTAAATTCAAAAAAATAAATGAATTAGGTGGCATTGAAGAATACGCATACGAGCCTAATGGCTTGAATATATTATTGGTTCAGGATAATTCGGCACCAGTGGTAACAGTACAGATAGTATATCGAGTGGGCTCCAAACATGAGGTGACTGGTAATACAGGGTCTACACATCTTTTAGAGCATTTGATGTTCAAAGGCACTCCAACATTTAATAAGCGCAATGGTACTGCCATTTTTAATGTGTTACAAGGTATGGGGGCCCAAATGAACGCAACCACTTGGAACGACAGGACAAACTATTATCAAACCATTCCCAGTGATAAAATTGAAACAGCCCTTCATATAGAAGCAGACCGGATGCGTAATTCTTTATTGCTTAAGGAAGACAAAGATGCTGAAATGACGGTTGTTCGTAATGAATTTGAGCGTGGAGAAAATGACCCTGGTAGTATATTAAACAAAGAGATGTGGGCAACGGCTTATATGGCTCATCCTTATCATCACTCAACAATTGGGTGGCGTTCAGATATCGAGAATATGCCGATTGAAGTTTTAAGAGACTTCTATAACACCTTTTATTGGCCAGACAATGCCACCTTAACAATTATTGGAGATTTTCAAAAGGATAACCTTTTTAATTTGATAGATAAGTATTTTGGTAAGATTATTAAATCAGCACAAGTGATACCACAACCATATACTACTGAACCAGAGCAATTGGGTCCAAGACGAATTATTATTAAAAAACCCGGTCAGCAAGCTATGATTGCTGTAGGCTACAAGATTCCTGGAAGATTGCACGAAGATTTACCGGCTTTGGCAGTATTGAGTCAAATTATTGGCAGTGGAACGTCATCTGTAATAAATAAAACATTTGTGGATAGTGGAATCGCACTTTATGGATTTGCAAGAGCATCGCAATTTCAAGAAGTTGGTTTGTTTACGGTCACATTGGGGATTACACCAGATAAGAATATTGAAGACATAAACAAGCAGCTATTGGATATGGCAGAAACTATAAAAAATGAAGGTGTTTCACAAACTGATATAGACCGTGTAGTGGCAAAATTAAATGCGCAGACAATATTATCCAGAGATGGTTCCGGAAGTATTGCTGGACAATTAACCGAAGCTATTGCAGGCGGTGATTGGACTGATTATATAAACGGTTCTGAGCGATTAAGTAAAGTAACTGCTGCTGATGTGAAGCGGGTAGCAAATACATATTTGGTAGATAATCAAAGTACTACGGGCTACTTTATTCCTGAAGAAACAGGAAATAATGCCGCAAGTGAAGATAAGCCTTCAGGTTTTACAACAGTTAATCAAAGTAAGTATTATTACAGAAATCCTGAAGTACCTGCCTCTTTTAAAGATATTGATAACTCAGTTAATAGTAAAAAATTTACAGAAGTTACCTCGGCATATGAAACAATTCAATTGGCTGCTTCAGGTGAAAAATATATCAGAAAAAAGGTTGCTGGTATTGACGTGGTAACTGCGAAAACGGGAGCAAAAGGATTTGTGACCGTGGCCGCAAGCTTTCCGATAGAAAGTTATAGCAACACCCATAAAAATGAAAACGTTCCAGGGTTGGTAGTTCAAATGTTAAGCAAGGGAACAACCGTTCATGATAAGTTTCAGTTTTCTGAAAAACTGGAAAAATTAGGAGCTGGTATTAATATTTATTCGGATGCAAATCATGTGAATATTAACTTTAAATGTCTTTCAAACGATGTCAATACGATTATCTCTCTTTTGGCTGAAGAATTACGTCAACCCTTATTTGATGCCAAAGAATTCGAATTGTTAAAAGAGCAAAATATAAATAGTTTAAAAAGAGACATCACAGATCCGGCTACACAAGGATCAATTGAATTGGCACAAGCCATTTATACAAAGGGACATCCTAACTATGCCACGGATATTGAAACATCAATAAATGAAATAGCATCGGTTACCCTAGAAGATTTAACGGCGTTTCATAAAAAATACTTTGGTACAGCAGGGATGCAATTAGTTGCTATTGGAGATGTGGATACAAAAATGTTGTATGTGGCATTAAATAAGAATTTTAAAGGTTGGAATGGTGGTGAAATGGAAAAGGCTTCTTTCGCAGAACCGACTAAGGAAAATGGAGTAACAAAAGTGGTTACTATTCCAAAAAAACCAAGTGCTGAATTATTTATAGGTGAGTACACGGGGTTAGAGCGGAACGACAAGGATTTTCTGCCATTTTTTATAGGAACGAGTGTGTTGGGTGGTGGTTTTGCAGGAAGATTAATGCAAACTGTAAGAGATAACCAGGGTTTAACCTATAGTATTTCTGCCAATCATTCTGGCCATAATAATGCTGGTGGCTATTGGTCTGTTAACGCAAGTTTTAATCCTTCATTATTTGAAACAGGACTTGAGGCAACTATGGTTCAAATTAAACAATGGGTAAATATGGGTATTACAGCGGAAGAGTTGGCTTCCAGAAAAAGTAATATAACCGGAAGTTTTAAAGTTGGAATGGCAACAACTTCAGGTTTAGCAAACTCACTTTTAGGTTTTCTTAAACGTGGTTTAACCCCAGATTATATCGATCAGTATCCAAAGGATGTGGATGCGGTTACCTTAGATGAAGTGAACCAGGCGATTAAAAAGTATATTGATTTAAATAAGTTAATTATTATTAAATCGGGTTCTGTAAATGATAATGGCGAACCTTTAAAATAGTACGAGATCTTTCCAAACAATGTTACGTTATTTTTGAATTAATTACATTAAAATAAATTAAGAAAGATCTTAAAAGGGTTGTTAATTCTTAACAGCCCTTTATAATAACAATCACATAAAAATGAAAAAATTAGTATTAGCATTATCTTTTTTGACCTTTGGGTTTGTTCATGGTCAAATCTTAGAGCCTGTAAAATGGACAACTTCAGTAG
>CAMDPE010000240.1 GCA_945903795.1 Lutibacter flavus
TATCGGTGGCTGCGTTGTGGTAAATGACGAACTACTTGCTGAAAAAATTAAAAATATTCAAATTTTATCGGGAGCAGTTCCTGCACCTTTCGATTGCTGGCTGATTGCAAGGGGAATTCAAACGCTTCATTTGCGCATTAAAAAACAAAGCAAAAATGCGATGAAATTGGCCAAATATTTGGAAAACCATCCAAAGATTGAAAAAGTCAATTATCCTGGATTGAAAAGCCATTCGCAATATTTATTGGCAAAAAAGCAGCAAAAAAAAGGATTTGGTGCCATGCTCTCTGTTTTAATTAAAGGAAGCGAAATTGAAACTACCTCAATAGCATCAAAATTAAATTATTTTACGCTTGCCACTAGTTTGGGAGGTGTTGAAAGTTTGGTGGAGCACCGCAAATCGGTTGAAGGCGTTGACAGTCCTACACCTTATAATTTATTGAGAATTTCTGTTGGAATTGAACATATAGACGATTTAATTTCAGATTGGGAAAATGCCTTATCAAATGACAATTGATGATTTTAACTGAAAAAGTTCCAAGAAAAAAAAATTGTAAAATACAAAAATTGGTAAAACTCATTTAAAGGTTTCAGCAATTATTTTAACGAAGCTATTTTTCAGACTTCAAAACTTCTGCTTTATGTGATTGGTAAATATCTGCCTTATAAATTGGCAGGGTAAATTTGAATGAGGTTCCTTTTTCAGCATTGTTTTCAATCCATATTTTTCCGCTATTTCTTTGGATAAAATCATTGCAAATCACCAAACCTAAGCCAGTTCCCCGTTCGTTGTCCGTTCCTGGTTTTGATTCATGTAAATCAGATTTAAATAACTTACTCTTAACTTCCTCAGTCATTCCAATGCCGTTATCCGAAACGGTGATTTCTATAAAATCACCCATCGGCATAGAATAAATCTCTATTTTCCCATTGTTTTCAGTATATTTTATGGCATTGGAAAGTAAATTTCTTAAAACAACCTCTAGCATATTTTTATCTGCAAATGCATAGGATTCATTTGTGTGAAATGAGTTTATCGAAATATTTTTTAATTGGGCTGAATCACCAACCTGATTAATGATTGCATCGCAAATTATTGAAATTTGGCACGGTATCGGTTTAAAAACAATTTGATTGGAATTACTTCTCGCCCAATTTAACAAGTTTTCCAATAAATTATAAGTATTCCTTGCCTGAAAATACATGCTGGAAATCAATTTTTCAGATTTTTCAACATCAAGGTTTCTGATTTTATTTTTCAAAAGTTCCGTAAATCCCAAAATAGAATTGAATGGACTTTTTAAATCGTGCGCTATGATAGAAAATACCAAATCTTTTGTGGCAATGGCAGCTTCAAGTTCCTTGGTTCTTGACAATATGGTGTTTTCCAATTCTGCATTATAATCGGAAATGTATTTGTAGAGTTCATTTTTGAATACCAGACCAACAAACTTGCCATTTTCACCAACAGGAAGCACATCTGTTTTAGCCATATCCATTTTAAAAAGGGTGTCTTCAACAGAAATCTCACCATCAATTAATTCTTTAATGGTGAGACAGTCAATAATTAATGTTTTTGGATTATGAACAATGTCTTGGGTTGTTAAAACGCCATAGAAAATACCCTCATCATCTTGAACAACAATGGCAGAATGTTCCAATAACTTATTTTTAATGGCATTTAGTCCCGAATATGGATTAATTGTCAGAAAATCTTTTCGAACAAAATGAGCTATTTTCATAATATTAAATCTTCAATACCTATAAAAAATATTCAAATTCAGAAAGATGTCGTTATTTTTTTGATCGGTTTTAATCGTCTATAACCGTAACAGCGATCATTACTTTAAAATCAACTTTTATAATTTCCTTTTCTGAAACAAAAGGAAATACATTGGCTTCTAATATTTTCAATATTTTTTCTTTTGGCATTTTTGCCAAAATTCGTTTATTGATAAATACACTTTCTACATTGCCGTGATCAGTATCAACAATTTCAAAACCATTTGGAATCAGTAAATCGAAGGATTTGGAGATACCCGTTTTTCCGTGTGGAGAATTTTTTCCAAGTACCAAAATCTCTTCAAATGGTGGCAATTTTATTTCTTCAAAACTTAAAGAAACGGAATATTTTACGTCATTTTTCATATGGTACTAGATTTTAGTTAAATTATTGCCTATAAAGATAATCAATAAAACTTTATTTTAAGCAAATTTAATTAATCTAATTTTGGAAGCACAAAATCACTTAAAACACTTGGCAATTTCATCGCTGCTTCAATTTCTTCGGATTTTCTCGGGGCCATAGCCGATAAATTTACCGGACCGTTTTTGGTGATCAAAATATCATCTTCAATGCGGATGCCAATTCCCCACCATTTTTCATCACAGTCGCTTCCTGTTGGAATATAAATTCCCGGTTCCATGGTAACCACCATATTTTCTTCAAAATTTCCATAATTTCCAGGGTCGTGAACATCCAAACCAATATGATGAGAAGTTCCGTGCGGAAAATAATTATGTCTGCTGTTTTCATTGGCGATGATGCCCAATTCTGCAAGTCCTTTATTGATAATTTTTCTTGCAATTTGATTTGGTTCTCCCATATCTTCTCCAATTTTGTAGGCTGCAATTCCGGCTTCCTGAGCTTCATAAACCAAATCGTAAATTAATTTTTGTTCGGTGGAGAATTTTCCGTTGGTTGGAATTGTGCGTGTAACATCGGCTGTATATCCGTGATATTCAGCACCTAAATCCATTAAAATCAAATTGTTATCGCCAATGTTTGTTTTGTTGTTTTCAACATAATGTAAAATACAGCCGTTATTTCCTGCACCAACAATGGACGGATAGCCTTCGTATTCGGCACCGTATTTTTTGTACACAAACTCGTGAACGCCCTGCGCTTCGGTTTCAGACATATTTGGATGCATCGCTTTCATCATTTCCAATTGCCCAATGGCTGTTATATCCACCGCTTTTTTCAGCAATACCAATTCCTCATTTGTTTTTATTTCCCGCATTGAAGCCATTAATTTCTTGAGCGTTTCTGTATCAATCCTTTTTTTGGTTTCATTGTACAATTTGTCGTTGCTCGGATTGTTTAAATGAAGCAAATCAAAAGAAACTTTCACTTTAAAAGTTTTGATCAAATCATATAAATCTGCTGTTTCATCGGTATCTCTGACATCATTTTTAAAGTTTTCGAATAAAATTTTGTCAAATTTGGAAAAATTGATGTCGTAACTTTTAAATTCACCGCCGTTATAAGCAACCCTGAATCCCAGTTCATCTTGTGCACCTGCAACGCCCAAACGTTTTCCGTTCCACATTTCTGCACGTTCATTGCGTTCCTGAACGAAAATCACTTCGTTAAAAGTCTTGTTTCCAATGGTTTGATTTTCCTTAAAAATAAAAACCAAGGCATTTGGTTCTTTATAACCTGTTAAATAATAAAAATTTGGATCCTGATGATACACATATTCAACATCGTTTGCGCGGTTTCTTACCGGATTTGCAAAAAATACGGCGACACTGTTATTGGGCAATTTAGCCCGAAGCTGCGCACGCCTATCTGAATGAAATTCTTTTTTTAAAAAATCTTGCGGCGTACCATTTTGTTGGGCAAAGCAAGTTGAAACGGAAAAAAGAATAAACAGTATTTTAATGTTGAAGAATTTCATAATAAGATGTTGTTGTTTAACAAATCCAAATATAAAATAAATAGTAAACAATTTAAAGTTATATGTTGAAATGTTAAATGTTATATTTTAAATTAATGTCCAATTAAATTGCAAAACTAACAGGTCGCCCCGATGGGGCTTTAATCATTGAATTTTTCCAATTGTCTACAAACATTTAGCTCCTACGGAGCTGATTCAGTCCCATCGGGACGACCTATTTGTAGAAAATTAATTATTGCCATAATAATAAGCCCCAGCGGGGCTAACTGTTTGTCAAGTCCCATTTAGATTGAGATTAATGAGTTGTATTGAATTTTTATCAGACGACTATAAATTTTAATTATTAATTTATCAATTTTTCATTGTTAACTCAATGCGCGTTAAGGATAGAGCGGTTTGTTTGAGCTATCCCGTTTTTACGGGAAGCGAGCAGCGAAAGCCTGACCTGAAAGGGAACGCCCAGAATATGCTGAAGCAATAAAAGATATGATCTTAAAAAGGTAAATTAATACCGATACAATTCTTGAATTATTTGTATTTTAGCATCACAAAATAACTTTAGATGAAACGAGCCATAACAAATTTTGATACACGCAAAAATTATTAATGGCGAACAGCATCTGTACCAATAAAAAATAAAATATAAACAGATGAAACGAGCCTCACAAATTTTGATACACAAAAAAATGTTTAATGGCGAACTGAATCTGTACCAATAAAAAATAAAATTTAAACAGATGAAAAATACTGCTTTAACTCATATTCACGAGTCATTAGGTGCTAAAATGGTGCCGTTTGCAGGCTATATGATGCCTGTACAATATGAAGGAATTAATATTGAACACGAAACTGTTAGAAATAGCGTTGGTGTTTTTGATGTTTCGCACATGGGAGAATTTCACTTAAAAGGAAAAAATGCGCTGGCATTGATTCAAAAAGTGACCTCAAACGATGCATCTGTGCTGGTTGACGGAAAAATTCAATACAGTTGTTTGCCAAATAATGATGGCGGGATTGTGGATGATTTATTGGTTTACAGAATCACGGAAGATCATTATTTCTTGGTGGTGAATGCTTCAAATATTGAAAAAGACTGGAATTGGATTTCTTCGCACAACGATTTGGGCGTTGAGAT
>CAMDPE010000241.1 GCA_945903795.1 Lutibacter flavus
ATTATTCGTTAATTTAATTAGTGCCTAAAGTTAAAATGTTGCGCCATTAATAAGTGACACAATACTTTTTAAACTTTAAGTGCTTTTAAGTTTGGTTAATAATTATCGTAATCAAATTCATCCAGATTTTCAAAATCATCATCATCCAATTCATCCAATTCGTCAAAATCTTCTTGAGCGGTAAATTCCTTTTCGGGTGCTTTATCGGGTTTTTCACCAATAGACATCATCACTTTTGGCAAGTCTTTTTCTTCGGAAGGCATTTTTTTGGACAATTCAACAAAAAATGTCCACATAGATAGAAAATCGTACACATAAATTAGGTTATCGCCTTCTTTCACCAAAACATCCTTCAATAAGCTATTGCGCATACAAAGTGCCGTGTCATCTTCCGACACATCAACAAGCGGAATTTCTTCTCCTTGTTCCCAATCTTCATTGGTTCGGTAAAATGAAGCCATTTCAATTCCCTGAAATCCAAATGATTTTGCAATAATAAAATGTAAATCTTCTAAATTAATGGATTCATTAACAAGAATATCTCTAATTACATCTTTTTCAACATCTAATACTACTCGGATTTTATAAGCCATTTTCTCAACTGATTTTAAAATACAAATGTACTATTTAAAGTTTTAATTCTTATTTTTACAGTCTGACATTTTATAATAAAATAGCCAAAAACAAAATTTTTCACCACTGAACCCATGAAATTTGGGCAATTTATTTTAACAAATACAACCAACAAATGAACCAGAAAGAAAAAACATTGCAGACATTGAATTCTTTGTGCAAAAACACCTTAATGGAAACGTTGCACATCACGTACACCGATGTTGGCGATGATTATTTAGTGGCTAAAATGCCGGTAAACTATAGGGTTTTTCAACCCGATGGCGTTTTAAACGGCGGCGCTACCTTAGCTTTGGCTGAAAGTGTCGGCAGTCCAGTTTCCATGTTGGTGATCGACAACGATAAATTTATGGTGCGGGGTATTTCTTTTTCAGCAAATCATCTGGGAAGCGCCAAAAGTGGAAATGTTATTGCAACGGCAAAATTTATTCATAAAGGAAGAACCACGCATTTAATTGATATTAGGATAGAAGATGATTTCGGAAAACTAATTTCAACCTGCAGGCTCACCAATATTATTTTGCCGAAATAACTTCATTTATAACCATTTAATTTAGAACAATTGTCTGAAGAATTAGCGAATTTTTTTACTGAATTGGAACATGTTTATCAGTCAAAATTGCCATTTGTGGCGTTTAGAAAACCTGATGAAGATTTGGTGACGGCATTTGTGCAGCGAACACAGGAATTGTATGAGTTAAAATCTTATAAGAAAGCGGGTTTCGTATTTTCACCTTTTAATGCAGAGGAGAAAAAAATATTTTTTCCTTTTGATGCATGTGATTCCTTCAGTATAGAAATTCCTTACATTGATCTGCTCGAAAATAATGAAATTCAAGCCGAAAAACCAAAATTTGAGACTGTTGAAGCACCAGACACTTTAAAAGAAAATCACATCGCATTGGTTCAAAAAGCCATCGATTTCATCAAACATAACAAGGCAAAAAAAATTGTTCTATCGCGAAAAGAAACACTTAAAATTGATCAATTAAAAGTTGTAAATACCTTTAAAAAAATGCTGAAAGCCTACAAAAATGCTTTTGTGTATTTGTGGTATCACCCGGAAATTGGTTTGTGGATGGGCGCAACTCCCGAAAGATTACTCACTGTTGAAAAAGGAAAATTTACGACAATGGCCTTGGCCGGAACCCAAAAATATAACGGAACTGTTGATGTTGTTTGGCAAAATAAAGAAAAACAGGAACAGCAATATGTGACGGATTTTATGGCGGAAAACTTAAAAGAATCTGTTGAATCATTGGATATTACCGTACCATTTACTGTTCAAGCGGGAAATTTGGTGCATATAAGAACCGATATTTCAGGTAAATTGAAGTCTGCCGGTTCAATCGAAAATCTCATAAACATCCTGCACCCAACACCCGCAGTTTGCGGATTGCCAAAAGACGTCTCCGCTGCTTTTATTATGGAAAACGAAGGCTATCACAGGGCGTATTATTCAGGATTTTTGGGAGCGTTAAACAACAATGAAAGCACCAATTTATTTGTGAATTTACGCTGTATGCAACTGGAAAATAAGCTGGTATCCTTGTATGTTGGCGGAGGAATCACTGCGGACAGTATTCCAGAAAATGAGTGGGAGGAAACTGTGTCTAAGTCGGAGGTGATGAAAAAAGTGCTGTTTCATACATAACAACAACATCGTTTTGTTCAAAATGCTCTTAAAATGGTCTGTAAATAGGTTTTATGTTGGCAATTTAGGCGATAAAAACGTATATTTGTTAAATCCAATCGGAGGAAATTACAAAGAATATGGCACGAATTATTCTACTATTATTTTTAGCGCTCACAATAAATTCCTGTGACCAAAAGAAAGGCATTAGCTCCATACACCAGGAAAATTGGGAAAACAGGACCATTGACTTTGAGCTAAAAGATTCACTGACTTCTGGAAACACCTATTTGGCCATTTATTCTCAAATCTATAGCCAATCTGAGCACAGAACGCAAGACCTGACAGTGACGGTAAGTATGCGGAACATCAATTTAACGGATACTGTTTATGTTTTTAAAGCAATGTATTTCGACACAAAAGGCAAAGAAATAAGGTCTTACCTTAAAAAACCCATTTACCTGGCACCGATGGAAACTGCAGAAATTGTGATTGATGAAGTTGATAAAGAAGGAGGAACAGGCGCTAATTTCTTGTTTGAATGGAAGGTTAATAAAAAAGCCAACGAACCATTTTTTGAAGCGGTAATGATTTCAACGTCAGGCCAGCAGGGTTTGTCGTTTACAACCCAGGGCAAAAGAATTGAATAAATAAGAAGTCTTAAAATAAATACTTTTTTTAATCTGCAGTTGGACACTGATTCTTCCCAAAAAAGTAAGGTTAATTCACTAAAATATGAACCTAACTTTGCTTAACTTTGCAAATTAATGTAAAGAGTACATGCAGGAATTTCCTAAAAATAAATTGGCGCAACTGGTTGTAAAAAGTTGTGAAAATTATTCCATAAATACCATCGTATTATCGCCAGGTTCAAGAAATGCACCGCTGATTATTGGTTTTAACGGATCAAAAAACAGCAAAATATTGTCTGTGGTAGACGAACGCAGTGCTGCTTTTTTTGCTTTGGGAATTGCGCAGCAAACCAGAAAACCTGTGGCTTTGGTCTGCACATCGGGCTCGGCCTTGCTAAATTATTATCCGGCCATCGCCGAAGCATTTTACAGCAATATTCCTTTGGTGATCATTTCGGCCGACAGACCGGCGAATTTGATTGATGTTGGGGACGGACAAACGATCCGTCAGGAAAATGTATTCGAAAATCATATTCTGTTCAGCGCAAACTTAGGTGGCGGAAATGACAGGGAATTGATTGAAAAAGCAATGCATACAGCAATCCATAAAAAAGGCCCGGTACATATCAACGTACCTTTTGAGGATCCTTTATATGAAATGACATCGGAAAATGAAAATATTATTGAAGATGCCATTGAAAAAGTCATAGTCGAAAAAAAATCTTTGCTAAAGGAAATTCCGCTTGAGGTGGATGAACTTCAAAAATTCGCCGATATATGGAATGCTTCAACAAAAAAAATGGTGTTGGTGGGAGAATGTTTTCCCGATGAATTGCTGCAAATCCAATTGGAACATTTGGCAAAAGATCCATCAGTATTGGTGTTGATCGAAAATACTGCCAATGTTTCCCATCCGAAATTCATCAACAGCATCGATAAATTAATTTTTCCCTTTGTGGAAGATGAGCTGGAGGAATTTAAACCCGACATTCTGCTGACCATTGGCGGTATGATTGTCTCTAAAAAAGTTAAGGAACAGCTTCGCAACTACAAACCAAAACACCATTGGCATGCGGATGCTTTAAGGGCCTATGATACTTTTCATTGTTTGAAACATCATTTTAAGGTGTCGCCGCAATTGTTTTTCAGCCAGTTTTTCTTTTTGACCAAATCAAAGGAGAGCAATTATCAGCATTTTTGGCTGCATAAAAAAGAATTCCGATTGCAAAAACATGAGGAATTTATGGAAACCTGCGCGTTTTCCGATTTAAAGGTGTTTGACACTATTTTGGCAACCGTCCCAAACCACACACAATTGCAATTGGGCAACAGTTCCGTAATACGCTATGCACAACTCTTCGACAGCAACAAAACCTGGAGAATTTTTTGCAACCGCGGCACAAGCGGCATTGACGGCAGCACAAGTACTGCTATTGGCGCGGCGTATGCCGTTAAAGAAAATACCTTGTTTATTTCGGGCGATATCAGTTTTGTGTACGACAGTAATGCACTGTGGAACAATTATATACCAAACAATTTCAGGATTATTGTAATCAACAACGGCGGAGGCGGTATTTTCAGATTTATTCCAGGGCCGCAACAATCGGGTGCGTTGGATTATTTTGAAACGCCACATCAATTGACTGCAGAACATTTGTGCAACATGTATCAATTTGAATACAATACGGCATATGATGAGGAAGAAGTACAACAACAACTTTCTAGTTTTTATGAAGATTCCAGCCTTCCAAAATTGTTGGAAATCTTCACGCCAAGGATAGAAAATGACCAGATATTAAAAGCATATTTCAACAAT
>CAMDPE010000242.1 GCA_945903795.1 Lutibacter flavus
TACTTTTTCTTTTTTTATTTTAAATGGGGTTCTCCAAATGGTTATTCCAGAAGGGATATTTAATGTTAGTAAAGAATTTCAAATAACTGCATTAACTATTATAGCTCCCTTAAATTTAGTTTTTTCTTATTGTGGATTAAGGCTTTATAAAAAGACTTACGAAAAGTATAATGCAATTTTTAAACAACTTCAATCGCTATGAAACTTTCCCAAGAACAAATCCAGCAAATTGACCGCTACATTGCCGCTTGTGGCATTGAGTGGATTGAGGTCAGGGCAGAATTGGTCGACCATTTTGCAAATAGTTTGGAAGAAAAATTAGCCATAAACCCGACTTTAGATTTTATGCAAGCGATTGTTGCGGAGCATAAAAGTTTTAGCGACAACGGTTTTAAAAAATTATTGGAAACTAAAAAAACTGCAGTTTATAAACAATTTTACAGTCAAGTATTCATCAATTTAAAATCGTTTTTTAAACTTCCTAAAATCATTATTTCAATAGCCGTTTTTTATGGATTGGTTTTAATTATGGATTTGGTGAATAACAAAGAGCTGTTTTTTATGATACTAACTATCATTTTATTCTTGCTAGTAATTCAAGTTTTAGTTAGAACAGCAAAAGAAAAAAAGAGTAAAAACAATAATTTTTTAATGTTGAACAGAACCGAGTTAATTCTTCAATTATTCAATTTTTTAACGATTATTTTTTCGAGTTTAACAACTTCAAGAACCGAAAATAGTTTTCAAAACGCCAATTATAACTATTTGCAATTAGGAATATTTGTACTTTTAATACTCTTTTACTGGTGTATGGAATATGTGTATTTGGAAAATAAAAAATATGTGCAACAAAACTATCCTCAAATTGCCAGTTAAAAAATGAAGAAACTTTCCAAAGAACAAATACAACAACTTTACACCTTCACGCGCCAACATTTTGTAGAGCATTTTGATGTGCAAACTGAACTGGTTGATCATTTGGCAAATGACATAGAACAAATTTTGACGGAAAAACCAACCCTTTCTTTTGAGGCCGCAAAAATGATGTCATTCAAAAAATTTGGCGTTTTTGGATTTATGGAAGTGTTGGAAGAAAGTTCAAAAGCATTAAATAAAAAATATTGGAAACTGGTTTTAGAAATTTTTAAAAACTATTTTAAATTGCCTCAATTGCTTTCTGTTTTTTTAATTTTTGCCACAATTTACACCTGCTTTTTATTTGTGCCAGATCACCGATGGATTTATTTGTTTTTAGGTTTTGGCATTTGTACTTTTTTAATGATTAGATTATTTCAACTCAGAAAAATAAAAAAACAACGTTTTAAGAAAACCAATAAAAAATGGCTGTTGGAAGAATATATTTTAAATGCAGGCAATATTGGCGCATTTGGGTATCTTATTTTTCAAATACCAATTAACTTAAAAATGCAATTAGATTCAGTTTTATTAATAATAATTACTTCCGTATTTTTTACCTGCTATATTATATTCACCTATATTGTTGCTTTTGTATTACCTTCAAAAGTTGAAGAAATTTTGATAAAACAATATCCCGAATATAAATTAGTGTAACAAAATAAAATTGAACCATACTTATAAATCAAAAAGAAATACAACCAAACCAAATGATCAAACAATTTATAAACTTTGAATGGAAACAATTCATTCGTTCATCATACTTTCAAAAAGGAATCGCCATAAAAATTTTACTCGTTTTTTTGGTTTTATATTTTGGCGGTGCCGCTTTAATGCTTGGCATTGGGCTGTTTTTTATTCTGAAAGAAGTTTTGCCTACGCTTGACCCCATTGTTGTAGTAAATAATTTTTTAATTTATTGGTTATTATTCGATTTGGTTATTCGTTTTTTCATGCAGCAATTGCCTGTAATGAATATAAAGCCGCTCATGATAATTCCTGTTAAAAGGAACACGGTTATTCATTATTTGTTGGGGAAAACAGTTATTTCCTTTTTTAATTTTATGCCGATTTTTATCTTTTTGCCCTTCAGCATCGTTTTATTATCGGAAGGTTATCCGGTTTTAAATGTGGTTTGCTGGTTTTTTGCCACCTTATTTTTGGGATTGTCCAACAACTTTTTAAACTTTTTAATCAACAAAAGCAATGTGGTTTTTTATGTGCTTATTTCGGTATTGGCAATTTTAATTGGCTCGGAATATTTCAATATTTTTAAAATATCAGCACCTATTGGTGTAGCTTTTAATGCACTTTATACCAATCCGTGGTTAACTTTAATTCCTTTTTCTTTAATGATTGGTTTGTATTATATAAATTTTTCGTTCATTAAAAATGAATTTTATTTGGATGACGCCGTTTCAAAAAAAATAAAAGAAGTGAATGCCACAGATTTATCGTGGATGAATCGATTTGGAAGTGTCGCCACATTTTTAAAAAACGATGTGAAATTGATTTGGAGAAATGCGCGTCCAAAACAAGTTATGATGATGTCGTTCCTTTTTTTATTTTACGGACTTATATTTTTTACAAACAAAATGTATAGCGATTCACCAGCTTGGTTGGCTTTTGCAGCTATGTTTGTGACTGGGGGATTCTTAATGACTTTTGGGCAATTGGTGCCGTCTTGGGACAGTGAATATTATAAAATGTTGATGAGCCAAAACATTCCCTATAAAAAATACCTCGAATCTAAATGGTATTTAATGGTATTTGGCGTAACGCTATCCTTTATATTAAGCACGCCTTATATTTATTTTGGATGGAAAATTTACGGATTGATTGTTGCCGGAGCCTTGTTTAATATTGGATTAAATTCTTTTATCACCTTATTTGGAGGCGCTTTAAACAGGGTGCCAATTGAACTGAACGTAAAAGCAAAAGCATTTAGCAACACCAATGGATTCAATCCAACCCAAATGCTGATTTCTTTGCCTAAATTATTTTTGCCAATGTTGCTTTTTTACCTGCCGTATAAATTTATAAATTTTGAAGCAGGGCTATTTGTTTTAGGATTTTGCGGGATTCTGGGAATTGTGTTCAAAAACTTTTTCTTGAATAAAATTGAAAAAATTTACCAAACAGGAAAATACAAAACCATAGCCGCTTTCGGCGAAAAATAACAAATTACACAAATCAACGATTAAAAACATAAAAATGATAAAATCAACAGATCTTTCAAAAAAATACGGCGGGGTAACCGTTTTAAATATTGCATCATTAGAAATTCCAAAGGGCCAATCTTTTGGATTGGTGGGCAATAACGGCGCGGGAAAAACAACTTTTTTCAATTTGGTATTGGATCTTATCAATCCAACAACTGGATGTGTCATTAATCAGGAAATTCAAGTCAATAAAAGTGAAGATTGGAAACCATTTACTGCCTCTTTTATCGATGAAAGTTTTTTGATTGGCTATTTAACGGCCGAAGAATATTTTTATTTTATCGGTGAACTTCGCGGAATGAACAAGGCCGATATTGATGCTTTTTTAGCCCAGTTTGATGAAATTTTTAATGATGAAATTCTTAAGAAAAAGAAATATTTAAGAGATTTATCAAAAGGTAATCAGAAAAAAGTAGGCATTATTGCGGCATTGATTGGGCGTCCGGAAGTGATTATTTTGGATGAGCCATTTGCGAATTTGGATCCAACAACACAAATCAGATTGAAGAAATTATTGAAGGATTTGACCGTCTCCAGCAATGCAACACTTTTAATTTCAAGCCACGATTTGGGCCACGTTACTGAAGTTTGTGATCGGATTGTGGTGCTTGAAAAAGGGGAAATTGTTAAAGACTTAATAACTTCAGCAGAAACTTTGCAGGAGCTGGAAGCGTATTTTTCGGTGTAAGGCAAATAAATACATAGATTTTTGTATTTTTACATTCCTTATTGCAATAATTACGATGGGTAATAAGTTAATGAGTTAGTAAAAAACAAATCTTTTGAAAAATAGTTTTAAAATAATTACAGGCTTTTTAATAGCGCTTTTTGTGGTTAATTGCTCAACTAAAAAAGACGCGTTTTTAAACAGAAGTTACCACTCGGTATCTACTAAATACAACGTGCTTTATAATGGTCATGAAGCTTTACGCATCGGTTTGGAGCAATTAAATGCCAATTATGAAGACAATTATTGGGAGCGTTTGCCTATTGAACCTTTAAAAGTTGATGAATTGGCAATGCCTGGAATGCAAGCAGATGCAGACAGTTCCCCGCAAGAATTTGAAAAAGCCGAAGAAAAAGCGGTAAAAGCGGTTCAAAGACATTCCATGCTCATTGCCCGCGAAGAACGAAACAAACAAATTGATGATGCTTATTTGCTGTTGGGAAAATCTCGGTATTATTCCAAAAGATTTGTGCCTGCGCTTGAAGCTTTTAATTACGTGATTCTTAAGTATCCAAAAGCCAGTTTAATTAATGAAACCATTATTTGGCAGGCAAAAACCCAGGTTCGCCTGCAAAATGAAGAACAGGCGATTAATAGTTTGAGGAATTTATTAAAATACAAATCGTTAAAAAGCGATATAAAAGAAGACGCACATACCGTAATTGCTATGGCTTATTTAAATTTGGACAGTTTGCAGTTGGTGATTAACCACTTAAATAAAGCAGTTGTTTCAGACAATAATAAAGAACAAACTGCCAGAAATTTATTTATACTCGGGCAACTTTACAGCGA
>CAMDPE010000243.1 GCA_945903795.1 Lutibacter flavus
AATTTAATTTTCTGAAAGTTGCCAATTCACTTACTGGAAAATAACCGCTTCTAGCTAAAACACTGTAAAAAAGTGGAGAAACATGCCCATTCGACAAAAAGAATAAATCTTCATTTTTTCCGTCCATCGTAAAATTGGTGGAATAATCCATAACGTCTTGATACAAAACCGTTAAAAATTCGTTACAGCCCAATGAACCGCCTGGATGGCCAGAATTTACGGCGTGAACCATTCTTACAATATCTCTTCTTACTTGTTGCGCAAAATCCTGCAGTTGTTGTGTTGTTGGCATTTGTTGGAATTTGTTGGAATTTAATTTTAAGGTAGCAAAAATACAGTTTTTGAATTTTGAAACACTTAAAAAATAAAAAATTTATTGCTCGGTTATTAACATTACGTTTTTTGGTTTTTCTTTTTTGCTGCGGGAAATAATACATTGTTTAAAATTAAACGGTATCCCGGCGAATTTGGATGCAAAGAAAGTTCTGTTTTTGGATCACCTACTTTATGTTGATAATCTTCAGGATCGTGACCGCCATAAAAAGTAAACATTCCTTTTCCCTTTACGCCGTGAATATAACGGGCTTCGCGGTTTGATTTATTTTCTCCCATCACCAACACGTTCGATTTTACAGTTTCCCTGTCAAATGAAGTTGTTTGACCCATAAAGCCTTTGATTAATTGAGTATGATTTTGGCACAACATCGTTGGAATTGGATCCCATTTTGCTGAATATTCCTGCAATGAGAAATAATCGGATGTACGCGTAATATTTCGTTTTTGGGTCATATCAATAGAAGAAAATTCATATTCAACCGGATTTCTGACTAACGTAAAATCTTTAAACGCAAAAGTTTTGTTGAAATCTATTTTCTGCTGATAATCCATTTCTGAAGGATCTCCGTCAAACATGGTTTCACAAATATCAACGCCTTCTGCGGATAGTGCGATGTCAAAACTATCTGTGGCAGAACACATGGCAAACATAAATCCGCCTCCAATCACAAAATCCCTAATTTTTAAGGAAACCGCCAATTTTTCTTCAGAAACTTTATTGTAGCCAAGTTTTTTTGCCAGTTCCTCAGCGTCTTTTTTTTGTTCAATATACCAAGGCGCTGTTCTGTAGGCACCATAAAACTTACCAAACTGACCGGTAAAATCTTCATGATGTAAATGCAGCCACTCGTATAAAACCAGTTTTTCTTCCAAAACTTCTTCATCATAAATTACATCAAAAGGAATTTCGGCATAAGTGAGCACCAATGTTACTGCATCATCCCAAGGCATATTTGATTTCGGAGAGTAAACAGCTATTTTCGGGGCTTTTTCGAGCGTAACAGCTTCCATATTTTGAGAAGGGCTGCTAATTTCTTCCAAAATTTTTGAGGCTTCTGTATCGGAAATTATATGAAAAGTAACACCTCTAATTTTACATTCGTTTCTGGTTGCTTCATTGTCTTCCAGTAAAAAAGAACCGCCTTCATAATTTAAGAGCCATTTGGCCGTGTTTCCCTTTTGTAGCGACCAATAAGTAATTCCGTAAGCTTTTAAATGATTTGTTTGGGAAACATCATCCATAGGAATTAATATAAATGACGCAAATGCTGCATTAAAAAAAAGCAAAAACATGACTGTCAACACTTTTTTAATGATTGGAAATTGATGTATTATTGTATTATAAATCAGATATTTAGAACGGGACATCATCTTCATCATATTTATCGGGCGCGTCAAACGCATCTTCTGCACTTGCAAAATTGCGTTGCGGAATCGCATTGTTCATTTTGGAATGAAATTCATTTGCATTGCCATCATCCAAATTACTGAATTGCGCCAAATGTGCCGTAAATTTAAGTCGGATATTGTCCAAACCGCCATTTCTGTGTTTGGCTATAATAAATTCGGCCTGACCTTCACATGGCGTTCTTTCTTCATCATCCCATTCTGTAAGTCCATAATATTCAGGACGATAAATAAATGTCACAATATCTGCATCTTGTTCAATGGCACCAGATTCACGTAAATCCGACAACAAAGGACGTTTGCTTCCTCCACGCGTTTCAACAGCACGTGACAATTGCGAAAGCGCAATTACAGGAATATTCAATTCTTTGGCCAGGGCTTTTAAATTTCGTGAAATGGTTGAAATTTCCTGTTCCCTATTGCCTCCGCCTTTTTGCGCTGTTCCTGCAGTCATTAACTGCAAATAGTCAATAATAATAATTTTTATTCCGTGCTGTGAAGCCAAACGACGCGCTTTTGCACGCAAATCGAAAATGGATAACGAGGGCGAATCATCAATAAAAATAGGTGCTTTGGATAAGTTTTTTACTTTCACATTTAATTGTTCCCACTCATGCGGTTCCAAATTTCCTTTTCTTAATTTTCCTGAGGAAATTCCAGTTTCACTGGAAATCATACGCGTTATCAATTGTACGGATGACATTTCCAATGAAAATATGGCAACTGGCTGATCAAAATCAATGGCCATATTTTTTGCCATAGACATTACAAAAGCCGTTTTTCCCATACCGGGACGTGCAGCTAAAATAACCAAATCTTGTGGTTGCCAGCCAGAAGTTATTTCATCCAAACGCGTAAAACCGGTTGCTGCCCCACTCATACCCTGTTTGTTTCCTATTTCCTGAATTTTCTTAATCGCTTGCGCAACAAGACCTTCTGAAGTTTCAGATCCTTTTTTTAAATTCCCTTGGGTAACTTCAAATAATTTTGTTTCAGCATCATCCAATAAATCAAAAACATCAATTGTTTCATCGTAGGCTTCCTCAATAATTTCGGATGAAATAGTGATTAATTTTCGCTGAATAAATTTTTGAAGAATAATACGCGCGTGAAATTCGATATGCGCTGACGAAGCTACTTTTTGAGTCAATCTAACCAAATAAAAATCACCGCCAACAGCCTCTAAATTATTTGTTTTACGCAACTGGTTTGCAACGGTCAATAAATCGGTTGGCTCAGAGTTTTTGAATAAAACAAAAATGGCTTCATAAATTAATTGGTGTGCTTCTTTATAAAAAACTTCAGGATGTAAAATATCAATAACATCATCAACGCCCTTTTTGTCAATCATCATGGCACCCAAAACAGCTTCTTCCAGATCTAATGCCTGTGGCGGAATTTTACCTTTTTCAAGGCTAATAATTGTAGTTTTTTTGGGCTTAAAGGATTGTACAGGCTGCAAATTTTTCACTTGATTGATACTTTATATTTGTTTGTTATTCAACATTTTATCACTTAGTAAGTTATAATAATCCATTAATATTCCTATTTTTTTTCATAAAAATCAATTGCGTTTTTAATTTTAAGAAATATCTGAATTTTATAATTAGCAATTATAATAAAGGCAAATGTAATTTTTATAACACAATTTCAGCACCAATTTTTAATTATATTTTTAAACATATTTTGTTAACAAGTAACTAATTTGTTAATAACTATTTAAACGCCAATTTCTGAAAAAATATTGCTTATTTTTGAACCATGAATAGTAAAAAAACGTATAAAATTCTCACAATATTGTTGGTGATGCAATGGGCTTTTCTCCGAATTATTTCCCAATATCCTGATACAATCGAAAAATATTATTCAAACGGACTATATATTTATATTTCTAAAGTTTTAAATCTGCTCTTCGGATGGATTCCTTTTTCGGTTGGAGATATTTTATATGCAATATTTGTTATTGTGATCCTTAAAAATATTTTTACCTCCATAAAAAATAAAAAAATTCACCTAAAAAACACCTTATTCAAAATTGGCGGATTTATTTCCATCCTTTTTTTTCTTTTTCATTTAAACTGGGGATTAAATTATTTTAGGCTGCCCGTTTATAAAACCCTGAATTTTGAAAGAGAAAAATATACCACAAATGAATTGGTTGATTTTACGGAAAAACTGATCGTGAAAATTAATGATGTGCATCGTTCCATTTCTAAAAATGATACAATTGTTGTTAAAAACATTTTAGATAAAGACCAAATTAAAGAGGTTTCTTATGGTGTTTACGAACAATTTCAAGAAAAATATCCGCAATATTCACACGAAAATTTAAAGGCGAAAAATTCGCTTTTCAGTATTCCATTAACGTATATGGGCTTTGCAGGCTATTTAAATCCGCTTACAAATGAAGCCCAGGTAAATTATTTGATTCCAAAAAATACCTATCCTATGATTGTTTGCCACGAATTGGCGCATCAGGTTGGCATTGCTTCGGAAAGTGAAGCCAATTTTATTGGGTATTTGGCGTCAACCAATGCTGATGACGTTTATTTTAATTACTCTGGGTATTTAATGGCGCTGCGTTTTTGTTTGGTTGAAATTTACCAAAAAGATCCTGAAAAATTTGAAACGCTTAAAATTGAAATCAATAAAGGAATTTTAAAGGATATTAGGCAAAGTGAAGCTTTTTGGGAATCATATCAAAACTGGTCGGAGCAATATTTTAAAACTTTTTACGATACCTTTTTAAAAGCCAATAAGCAAATAGACGGAATGAAAAGCTATAATAAGGTGGTGGTGCTTTTGGTGAATTACCATAAAAAAAGAGAATTATAGTTAATTTCGTTGGCATCAAATCTTCTTGAAATTTAAAT
>CAMDPE010000244.1 GCA_945903795.1 Lutibacter flavus
AAAAAATAATCAATCACATTTAACACAAGGTTTATCAACATAACCATGGCTAGCAGCCCATTGCAAACAGGCATCTTTGGTTGAAAAACAAGGAAGATTTAAATCCAAACTTTCAACCCTCCAAGGACTGGAAGAAGAACATCCATCGCCACAAAATTTTATATCAAAATCATCCACAAAAGTATCATCGCTGCAAGTACCAAAGAAAAAAGCCAAAATGAACAATCCAATTATACGATATTTATTTTTTCTCATAATTACATAGTTTTATAACTATCAACTTCAAATTTATCAATTCCAAATGCGATGAAAAATGATATTGATTAGATTTATCCTATGATATTAATCAGTCCAGCTATATCTTTTAGAAAAGAAAAAAACCGGCCATATGGCAATAAATTAAATTTGACTGATTATTTTTAGGCTTGAATGCCACTAAAAAGAAACATATTTTTATTAATTGAACTCTTTTATGTATTTTTATTTACCTTAACTTGAAATGCTCTTTTACCTAATTTTAAACTGATATGTTTATAAGACTTTATTTGATTGCACTACCCGTTTTCTTTATTATAGATATGGTTTGGCTTGCACTAGTGGCAAAAGGATTTTATGCCAAACAAATCGGATTTCTTATGAAGCCTGATATCAATTGGGCGGCGGCAATTATATTTTACCTGCTTTTTATTGTGGGATTGGTGCAATTTGTCGTCTCGCCGGCTTTGGAAAAACATTCATGGTTACACGCGCTGTTGTTTGGCGCATTGTTTGGACTGATTACTTATGCAACCTATGATTTAACCAATCTTGCCACCTTAAAAGACTGGCCGATTTTAGTCACCATTGTTGATTTAATCTGGGGTGCAGTTCTCGCTGCCGCAGTTTCTTCCATCACTTACTTTATTGCGGTTAAAATTGGATTGTAAATTTGCTCGTTATGTTAATTCGCCTTTGAAATAAAATACGATGCAAAAAACAAGCTTCAAAATATCAAAAATGGACTGTCCGTCCGAAGAACAACTTATACGGATGAAACTTGACGGGCTGCCCAATATTAAAATGCTTGAGTTTGATATAGCAAGCCGACTGCTGCATGTATTTCACACAAACAATCACGACGCTATTTTTAAGCAACTGGACGAATTGAAGTTTGACACCACGCTGGTTTCATCTGTTTCGGTTGAATATTTTAAGCTTGTTGACAATTTAGGCAATGAAAGAAAATTATTATGGCAAGTTTTGGCCATCAACTTTTTCTTTTTTGTGTTGGAACTTTTAACTGGTTTTATTTCCAATTCTATGGGTTTGGTGGCCGACAGTTTGGATATGTTTGCCGACAGCGTTGTTTACGGTTTGGCCTTATTTGCGGTTGGCGGAACTGTTTTTCTGAAAAAAAATATCGCAAAAGCGGCTGGTTATTTTCAGTTGATTCTTGCTGTTTTAGGGTTTATGGAAGTTATAAGACGGTTTTTAGGATTCGGCAACATCCCTAATTTTCAGACCATGATTTTTATCTCAATCCTTGCGCTTATTGGCAATGCCGCCTGCTTGTACCTGCTTCAAAAAAGCAATAATAAAGAGGTACATATGCAGGCAAGCATGATTTTTACCTCTAATGACGTAATTGTAAACTTCGGCGTTATTGTGGCGGGCGGACTTGTTTATTTTACAAACTCCAAGCTTCCCGATCTTATGATTGGAACCCTTGTTTTTATTTTGGTGGGCATAGGCGCCTTTAAAATTTTAAAACTTTCGAAATAACCGCTACCCTATTTCCTGGCACAATTCAATTAAAACACCATTGGTGGATTTCGGGTGCAAAAAAACCACCAGTTTATTGTCCGCACCTTTTTTAGGAATCTCTTTTAACATCGCCCTTTTTTCAATTTTTTTTATTTCTCTCAATTCAGAAATTAACCGAAACAAAAGCGTACTTTTCCCGTCCTTACCTAAAATCTAGTGAGTTAACGAAAAACGATGTGACTATGGAGACCGAAGCTGATTCATTTACAATTCGATTCAATAAAAAAGCAGCATGAAATTAAAAGCATTAAATATTCCAAAAATATTAGTATTACTTGCAAGTACCCTAATTGTGTCTGCCTTGGTCATATCCTATTTAAATATGCAATGGGTAAAATCGACATCAGACAATACCTTGCATACCCAAAATGTGATTAATCTCAGCAATGAATTGTTAATGGATATCATTAACAAGCAGGATGGGGTGAGAGGATATATAATTTCCGGAAACGAACGATTTTTACAACCCTACTATAATTCTATTTCTCTGGAAAACGAACACTTTGCGGAGCTAAAAGAACTCACCAAAGACAATGCCCAGCAGGTAAGCCGGCTAGACACCTTGAAACGCTTTATCAATGAAAAAAACAACCTCTTAATTAACACTATTGATTCCATTAGCCAACAGAAATTTACTAATGAGGAAAAAACTGCTGCGATTGAAAAGGGTAAAATTATTTCTGATAAAATCAGGGCCACTACCAAACGTATTATTGAATTGGAATATGAATTCCTGCAACAAAGAAAGCAAAAAAACGAGGAGAGTGAAAAATATGCCAGTATCATATTTATAATGCTGACCCTGGGAATTGTTTTTATTTTATTAATTTACTTTTATATCATAAATCTTCAGGCCAAAAAAAATAAATTGGCTTTAGAAGATACTTTTATTCAAGATCTCAAAATTTTAAAATTAAAAGCTGCAAAAGAGGTTGCAGAAGAAACTTCAAGAATATCTGAATTGGCAGTTCATGCCAAACAACAATTTTTATCAAATATGAGTCATGAAATCCGAACGCCAATGAACAGCATTGTCGGATTTACAAATGTACTGCTGAAGACCAGCTTAACCGAAAGCCAAAAAGAATATTTACAAGCAATAAAAACGAGCGGCGAATCATTAAACGTTTTAATTAATGACATCCTTGATTTGGCAAAAGTAGATGCCGGCAAAATGACATTCGAAAAACGCCATTTTCATATTGAGGAGTCGATCACTTCAATGCTGCATCTTTTCGATTTAAAAGCAAAAGAAAAGGGGTTGGAAATTGTAAAAGACTTTGACAAAAAAATACCCTCGATTTTAATAGGTGACCCTATTAGGCTGCATCAGATTATTTTAAACCTCATGAGCAATGCAGTAAAATTTACCGACAAAGGGAAAATTATTGTATGCGCTAAATTACTGAATGAGGATGAAGAAAAAGCAACTGTTGAAATTGCCATTACCGATACTGGAATTGGGATAGCCGCCGATAAAATAAAAGGTATTTTCAATCTTTTTGAACAGGCTACCGTAAGCACTTCAAGATCTTACGGCGGAACCGGGCTGGGACTTGCCATCGCCAAACAATTGGTGGAAGCTCAAGGAGGAAGTATTGACATAAAAAGTAACCTTGGAGAAGGCACTACTTTTAGTTTTATCCTGAGTTTCGACAAAAATAATGGGGAAGAAGTAACAGAAACATCACCGGAAATAAGAATTCCTGTTTCTGAAATTAATAACCTTCGGGTACTGGTAGCAGAAGATGTCCCGCTTAACCAATTGCTTATTAAAACCATCTTAAGTGATTTCGGATTTGAATACGAGGTGGTTGCCAACGGAAAGCTTGTTGTCGAAAAATTACAGACGAATACCTACGATATTATTTTGATGGACTTAATGATGCCTGAAATGAATGGTTATGAAGCAACTGAATACATAAGAAAAACTATGAATTCTAAAATTCCCATCATCGCTTTAACAGCTGATGTCACCTCGATTGATGTGGCCAAATGCAAAGCGATAGGAATGGACGACTACATCTCCAAACCCATTGACGAGGAATTATTATACCGCAAAATGATTTCATTTGGGAAGCATTTATCTTAAAATCTGCCAACCCTATCATTAGAAGTTATTTGTAACCGCCTTTGGCCTATTTCCATTCATGCGACACTTGTGGTGTATCCCCTATTTCCTGGCACAATTCTATTAAAACGCCATTGGTCGATTTTGGGTGCAAAAACACCACCAACTTATTGTCGGCGCCTTTTTTGGGAATTTCATTTAGGACGATAAATCCGGCTTCCTTTAATCGTGTCACTTCGCTTAAAATATCGTCAACGGCAAAAGCGATATGATGGACACCTTCTCCCCTTTTTTCAATAAATTTTGAAATCGGGCTGTTTTCGTTGGTGCCTTCCAGCAATTCAACCTTGTTTGAGCCCAATTGAAAAAAAGAAGTTTTTACGCCTTCGCTTTCCACTTCTTCCGTTTTATAATGCGGTTTTCCAAAAAGTGCCGCAAATAACTCATTCGATTTTTCCAGGTCTTTTACGGCGATGCCAATATGTTCAATTTTTTTCATGGGTTTTATTCATTTTGAAAGTTAAAGGTAACTTAAAATCATAAATCGACAAATTGTAAATCCAATCAATCGAAATTTGCATTTAACCGCAAGGGGCGCAAAGTTTTACGCAAGGTTCGCAAAAAGGTTAATTATTTCTTTGTGTAAATATTGGTTCTCCGAGAAACTCTGTGTAATTAAAAGCTATTACACAGAGATTCACAAAGA
>CAMDPE010000245.1 GCA_945903795.1 Lutibacter flavus
GCTCACTTTGCCGCTTGGGTATAAAATTACCACATCAACGCTTTCAACACCAAGAAAACCGCTCGCGACCGCACCGCCGGTATCACCTGAAGTTGCTACCAAAACCGTTACTTTGGCTGTTTTTTCTTCTTTGTTGAAATAGCCCAAGCAACGCGCCATAAATCGCGCGCCAACATCTTTAAACGCCATGGTCGGACCGTGAAATAATTCCAAAGCGGCAATATTTTCTTCAATAGCTACAATAGGAAAATCAAAGTTCAATGTTTCTTCAATAATTTCTTTCAATTCCTTTTCGGGAATTTCATCAGCCACAAATTGTTTGATTACTTCAAAGCCAATTTCGGGATTTGAATACTTTTCAATATTATTTAAAAATTCTTCGCTTAAAGGGGTTATTTTCTCTGGAAAATACAAACCTTTATCGGGCGCCAGGCCTTTAATTACGGCATCTTTAAAGGTTACGTTTGGCGCTAATTTATTTAAACTGTAAAAGTTCATATTACTTGCTTTCTAAAATTTTTATTCCTTCTTTATTGACTTTTGATACGTGAATATCATAAGGTAAACCCACTTTATTGTATACCAATCTCATTGCTTCCGCCACTTTTAAAGCGTTTTCTTTTCCTTTGCTGAGCGCAAAAACTGAAGGCCCGGAACCAGAAATCCCGCATCCCAAAGCACCTGCCTTCACCGATTCAATTTTCAATAAATCAAAGGCCGGAATTAAAATGGAACGAATGGGCTCCACGATAAAATCTTCCAAAGAACGCCCGATAAGTTCATAATCTTCGGTATAAAGGCCGCTGATTAGTCCACCTACATTTCCCCATTGTTTTATGGCATTTTTTAAGGTAACGTTTGTTTTTAAAATTTCACGGGCATCAGAAGTTTTGACTTCTATTTGCGGATGAATGACTGTTACGAACAATTCATCTGGTGTATGAATATTGATAATATCCAAGGGTTCATAACTTCTCACCAAGGTAAATCCGCCAAAAAGGGCAGGAGCCACATTGTCGGCGTGAGGAAAGCCGCTAGCCAAACGTTCGCCTTCCATCGCAAAACGCACCAAATCTTTTGGACTGAACGGATCACCCAACAATTTATTGATGGCCCAAACTGCTCCGGCGGAACTTGCGGCACTGCTGCCAATCCCGCTTCCTGGTTTTATGCGTTTGTCTATTTCTATTTCAAATCCGAAATCGGTATTTATTTCAGCCAAAAGCGCCAGCGCAGCGACACCCGATACATTTTTTTGGGTTTCCAAAGGAACTGACTGTCCGGTAATTTTTGTGATTTTTACGCCTTTTTCGGTCACTTTTCTGATGGTCATTTCATCACCTACAGTGTCTAAAGCCAATCCCAATACATCAAAACCGCAAGAAACATTCGCAATGGTTGCCGGCGTAAATATTTTTAGTTCTTTCATAGTGTTAATTGTTTCCAATTCTGATAATATCTGCAAACAAGCCAGAAGCCGTAACATCGGCTCCTGCACCGGCGCCTTTAATAATCAAGGGTTGTTCGCTATACCTGTTTGTGAAAAACAACACAATATTGTCTTTTCCTGCCAAATCATAAAATGGGTGTGAGGCCGGAATTTCCTTTAATCCAACATTTGCCTTTCCATTGTTGAATTCCGCAACATATTTAAGTCGGCAATTTTTTGCTTCGGCATTTTTTCGCAGTTGGGAAAAGTGAGCGGATTCCGTTTTCAAGGTTTCCATAAAATCGGGTACCGATTTGGCTTCCAAGCTTAATTTTGGCAAAAAGGAATCGTTGGCGATATCGCTTAATTCCAGTTTTGTCCCGCTTTCCCTGGCCAAAATCAAAATTTTACGTGCAACATCAACACCACTTAAATCTATTCTTGGGTCAGGCTCTGTATATCCTTCAACACCAGCTTGTTGAACTACATCAAAAAACGATGTTTGTTCATTAAAATTATTGAAAATAAAGTTCAAACTGCCCGAAAGTACCGCCTGTATTTGGGTGACTTTATCGCCCGAAGCAATTAAGTTTTTAAGCGTATCTATAATTGGCAAACCTGCACCAACATTGGTTTCGAATAAAAAAGGAGCACTGTATTTCCGACTTAAATTTTTCAAATTCATATAATTGTCATAATTTGAAGAACAGGCAATTTTATTACAAGTCACCACAGCCACACTTTCCTTTAAATAACTGGCATACAAACTGGCTACAGATTCTTCGGCGGTATTGTCTACAAATATGCTGTTTCTGTAATTTAAATCGGTAATTTTATTATGGAAAGCATCCATATTCAGATTTTCGGCCTTATCCAACTGAATTTTCCAGGAGTCTAAATCTATTCCGTCTTCGTTAAACAACATTTTTTTTGAGTTCGCCATGCCAATTACCCGAACCTGTAATTTCAACTGTTCCAATAAATAAGCTTCCTGATTTTTAATTTGCGCCAATAATTTTTGTCCGACATTTCCAACGCCCACCACAAATAAATTGAGCTGTTTTGTCTGGTCTTCAAAAAATTCGGCATGCAGCGTATTCAATGCCTTTTTTATGTCCTTATGGGTAATGACTGCGGAAATATTTTTTTCTGAAGCGCCTTGTGCGATGGCTCTGATATTCACGTTATTTCTTCCCAAAGCGCTAAACATTTTACCGCTGATGCCTTGGTGACTTTTCATATTATCTCCCACCAATGCAATAATCGCATTGTTTTTTTCAACGATGAGCGGATTCACTTTATGTTGTGAAATTTCAAAACTGAATACAGAATTAACTGCAAGTTCGGCTTTTTCGGCATCAGCATTGTTAATGGCGATACAAATTGAGTGTTCAGAAGAAGCTTGGGTAATTAAAGAAACATTTATTTTTTGTTGAAACAACGCTTCAAACAAACGTTTGGAAAACCCTGGAATGCCAACCATACCGCTTCCTTCTAAAGTTACCAAAGTCATATTTTCAATATGGCTGATTCCCTTTATCGGATTGGCATTTGAAGTCACTTTTGTGATTAAAGTTCCTTCGGCCTTGGCATCAAAAGTATTTTTTATTTTTATGGGAATTTCCTTTGCTAAAACAGGTTGAATGGTTGGTGGGTACAACACTTTTGCGCCGAAATGCGACAATTCCATCGCTTCCTGGTAAGAAATATTTTTAATTGGAAAAGCCTGCTGCACAAAATTCGGATTTGCGGTATACATACCACTCACATCTGTCCAAATTTCCAACACAGAAGCATTTGCTGCTGCGGCGATAATGGCGGCGGTATAATCGGATCCGCCACGGCCTAAAGTGGTAGGTTCTCCGTTTTCTGTTTTGGAGACAAAACCAGGTAAAACTATTATTTGATGTTTGTTATTATTGAAAAAGGTTTCAATATTTTTATTTGTTTGGTCGAATTTCACCACAGCATTTGAAAAATTTTCATCAGTAACGATGAGTTCCTGTGAGTTTTTCAATTCGGCGTCCAATCCTTTGTTTTTCATTGCTTCAACAACAATAAAGGAAGAAAGCAATTCTCCAAAACTCACAATTTTATCCGAAGTTTTGGCCGACAGTTCATTAATTAAAAAAACACCTTCCAACGTGGCTTCCAATTTATTGAGCATTTTTTTTACGTGGCCCAAAACACTGCTTTGGTTGCTTACCGGAACCAACTCACGAATGACTTTTAAATGCCGCTCTTCAATTAACTTAAACTGATTTTTATAATTTTCATCACCATTACGCGCTAGGTTTCCTGCTTCAAGTAACACATCGGTAATACCGCCAAGCGCTGAAACCACCACAATTACTTTGGAATTGTATGCACTGTCTTTAATAATAGTTATTGCTTTATTTATATTTTCTGAAGTGGCGACTGATGATCCGCCAAATTTTAATACTTTCATGGTATTAATTTTTTATCCTAATTTTTATGGTTTTTTTTAAAGCTATTCCTTGTTTTCTGAATTTTTGAAAACGAATATTGATACGGTTGATATAAATAGTCAGAACCCCTAAAGGGTAGTACCGAATGTGGTTGTAGTGGCAACAACAAAATACAACGCAGTGTTTGCGTTTAACAGAATGTTATATAAATTTGTTTTTTGCATAGGCCAAAAGTAATTATTTTTTTAATTACACAATCATTTTAGGTGATTTTTAATAAAAATTTATTTTTGACCATCAGTTACTGCTTATTTCAATCTAAATGCTTATTTATTTTACGAATAAATGAATTGATTTTAATAAAATGCTAATCCAAATCCACAATCACCTGATTTTTAATCAAATCATCAAATGTTTCTTCTTTCCTAATTAAATAATCTTTGCCTTTATAATACAAAATTTCTGCTGGTCTGTAACGTGAATTATAATTGGAAGCCATAGAGAAGCAATAAGCGCCGGCATTGTTAAAACACAGCACATCACCTTCATTAATTTCACTAATTCTGCGGTTGGTGGCAAAAGTGTCAGTTTCACAAATATAACCCACTACAGAATAGTAACGTTCACGTCCGCTTGGATTGGCAACGTTATGAATATCATGATATGCATCATAAAACATAGGGCGAATTAAATGATTAAA
>CAMDPE010000246.1 GCA_945903795.1 Lutibacter flavus
CTCTGTTTTAAGTATTGCAATTTCGCCAAAATCTGGAGCAAATTTTTGTATACCCCAATTTTTGTTAATTAAGTTGGTAAAGTTGAAAATATCAAATGAAGCTTGTAAAGTATGTGTTTTTTTACCAAATTTGATGGAAAAATCTTGTAGAACTTTTAAATCTACCACATCACTCCAAGGTGCTCTGTCTGCATTTATTTCAGCATATTTTCCTCTTCTGCTTTTTAGGTAGTCATTGCTTTCAATAAATGAATCTAAAGCATTCCATTGTTGCGCTGCTGTTAATCCATTAGCTCCTTCTTTTAATCTAATATCCGCCGCATTAACTGGCACATAGATAACAGCATTATCGCTTGAATCATCATTTAATACGTCTGCTCCTTCTTGATAAGTGTATGTGAACGAATTGCCATTAATACCTTGGTAAAATAAACCAAAAGTAGTTTTAACATTATCATTCCATTTTAAGTCATAAGAAGCATTTGCAATAATTCTATGACCTTGCGCAAATTGTGATCTAGACGCTGGTAAATCTGAATTTTTACCATTAACACTTAACTGATTTCTCCATTGTGAAGAATTTTGTGAACTGGTTCCTTCAAAAGTAGTAAAGGAATCTCCATAACTATATGAGACACTGGCAAAAAATCCATTGCTATAAGGTTTGGTTAAGGTAAATGATCCGTTCCAAGAATATCCTTTACTTGTGTTTGAACCTAAATAAATTCCTTGATAAATTGGGTCAATTCTAGAGCTTCTATTGTAAAAAGGTCTTGTATCCCCAGTACCGCTTTGGAATTGAGTCGCATCCTTTAAGTTTAAATTTTCATAATAAACAGCTGAAATATTATCGTTGTAAAGAAAATCAGCCGAAGCAATTAATCCCCAGAATGGTAATTTTTGATCTACAGCTAAATTAACTTTTAATACTTGCGGCAATTTAAAATCGCTTGAAAAAAGGTTGATGTCACCACCCAACTGACCTGATCCAACTGCAGCACCAACTGGTTGACCATATGGGTCTGCAATAAATACACCGCCATTTGGTAAGTTACTCTCCGTTGCTGCACCAATTGCCATACCGTTATTATTATAAACAGCACCAGGCCAAACTAAAGGAACTCTTGAAGTAAACACGCCGATTCCACCACGAATTTGGGTGTTAAATTCGCCATTTACATTCCAATTAAAACCAACTCTTGGAGAAAAATGAATTGTTGTAGAAACACCTTCTCCAACTCTTGCTCCTTGTAAATCTTTACCTGCAGCTTCCAATAAGCCAACAGTTGTTGTATTAAAGGATTCATTTACCAAACCATCTGACCAAATAGGAGCATCAAATCTTAATCCAAGACTCACCTTAAAATCATTTGAAACTTGAACTTCATCTTGAACATATGCTCCTACTTGAAACATATCAAATTCTGCGGCGCCTTTTGAATCATCACCAACACCACCTTGCAAGGAATAACTTCTGTTATAATCCTCCGCTGCCCCACCAGTAAGAAATGAATTTAAATCTGTAAAAACATAATCACCAAAATTTTGTCTAATAAACACGTTTCTTACATCTGAGTATTCTAAATTGGCCCCTAAGGTAACTGTATGTTTACCATAGTAAATTTCAAAGTTATCAGTAAGCGTTGCGATTTTTTGTTCTAATATATTACCGGTAGAGAATGCCTCTGATCCAAAATAGATGCTTCCAGTACCATCTTTAATTCTTACAGATGGAAAAGGATTTCCTACTGGATTTCTATCATCTAACACCGAAGTGTAAGCAAGTGTTAAACTGTTTGAAGTCTTGTCACTTAATTTAGAGTTTAATTCTGCAGAAGTTGTATTAGTTGTAGATGGGAAATAAATTCCACCACTGCTAAAACGAATACTATTTGTAGTTGATGCGGCTGCACTTATTTGTTCAGCTTTTACATAGCTGTGTTTTACAACCAGCTTATTATTATCATTAATATTCCAGTCCAATTTAACAACTAATTTATCGCTTTCTAATGTGTTGGCGTTACTTAAGTACGTTCCCGGATTAAAACCATAAGTGTTAGTAAGGAAGTTGCTTAAAGTTTGAATATCGCTTTCTGATGAATCACCAATATAATTGGCATAATTAAATGGTCTTGGTGTTTCATCTTTTTGATTTTCATAATTAATAAAATAAAATAATTTATCTTTTGTAATTGCACCAGCAGCTCTTACGCCGAAAGTTTTAGCTGAAAAGTCCGCTAATTTTTCTCTTTCTCCTCCTGAAGGCACTAAATCTACAGGAGTTTTTCCAGATAATGATTCATTACGAACAAATCCATAAACAGATCCTTCAAATTCATTGGTTCCAGATCGGGTAACAGCACTTATTGCACCACCGGAAAATCCAGAAATTCTAACATCAAATGGAGCAACCGAAACCTGAAAAGACTCAATAGCATCTACAGAAATTGGGTTAACACCCGTTTGTCCTCCGTTTGTTCCAGATGAAGCCAAACCAAAAACATCATTATTTACTGCACCATCAATATAAATAGCATTGTATCTATTGTTTTGTCCGCCAATTGAAATAGTGCTTCCGCTAACCTGTGCTTGTGGAGTTGTTCTTAAAAAATCGCCTATACCTCTTGATACAGTTGGTAATGTTTCCATTTGTTTTTTACTTACATACGTTCCTGTGCCAGTTTTGTTACCGTCAAAAATGCCATTTATTGCACCTGTGATTACAACTTCTTCCAATGCATTAGCCTCTTCAGTCATTTGATGGTTAATAGCGAATGTTTGCCCTAATTGAAGGAATACATTATTTTGTGAATATTCGTTAAAACCTACGAATGATATCGTAATTGTATAAGGGCCTCCAGCTCTCATATTTGAGATTCTAAAAAAGCCGTCAAAATCAGTTGAAGCACCATATTTTGTACCTGATTCAGTATGTACAGCAACAACATTTGCTCCAGGTAAAGCATCGCCATTATTGTCCGTAATTTTACCATTAACAGAAGATGTAGTTACACCTTGAGCAAATATAGCAGAAGAACTAATTAATAGGACTGCCATTAATAAATTTTTAAATTTTCTCATTGTTTTAGTTCGTTTTAATTTGAATTAAATGTTTTGCAAAAATTGTCATTTTAACTAAAAGAATCATTAATAAATTGTTAAGTTTTTAACAAAGAATTAAGATAAAATTAGTAAAAAACACATTTAAAATTAAGTTACATAATTTAAAATGTTAACAGTTTATTAACAGATGTTTACATGTTGAAATGGTTGCTTATTGTTTAAAAGGAATAATGAGACAAATAGGGGTTTATAGCGCTTATAGGTTGAAAGACATTTGGTTAGACGGAAATAAAAAAAACGGATATTTACAAAAAAAACGGCATCATTTATTTAAAAATCTGCCGTTTCTGTGAGAAAGTTAAAAATGAAGTGTTTTAGGTCTCAGGTAAAAAATGAGTTTAACTTCATCAAGGTATTTTATTCGCTCAAAATTTCAAAAATTGACTATTGGCAATCACTATTTTTGAAGATATTTATTGGCGAGTTCTTTTCCTAATTCAACACCGAATTGGTCAAAACTGAAAATATTCCAAATAATTCCCTGAACAAATATTTTGTGTTCGTAAAATGCAATGAGGCTTCCCAATGTTTTCGGTGTCAATTTTGTGATTAAAATAGAAGTGCTTGGTTTATTTCCCTCAAAAACTTTGTAAGGCAACAAGGTTTCTATTTCATCCATTTTGCCTTGCATTTTTAAATCCAAATGCGCTTCTTCTTTTGTTTTACCTTCGGCCAAGGCCTGGGTTTGCGCATAAAAGTTGGCCATTAATTTGGTGTGATGCTCGGTGTTTCCATATAGTGATTCTTTAAATCCTATAAAATCGGCTGGAATCAATTTGGTTCCCTGATGCAATAATTGAATAAAAGCATGTTGGGCGTTTGTTCCCGTGCTTCCCCAAATAATATTTCCTGTTTGGTAGGTTACCCGTTTTCCATTTCTGTCGGCACTTTTGCCATTGCTTTCCATAATGGCCTGTTGTAGGTATGGCGCAAATTTGCTGAGATATTGTGTGTACGGCAAAATGACTTCGGTTTCCGCTTTAAAAAAGTTGGTGTACCAAATGCCAATCAAACTTAAAATTACCGGTGCGTTGTTTTCAAAAGGCGTGTTTTTAAAATGCTCGTCCATTTCATAAGCGCCAATTAACAGGTCTTTAAAATTATTGAAACCAACAGCCAAACTTATGGTTAAACCAACGGTGCTCCATAATGAAAATCGGCCGCCAACCCAATCCCACATGGTGAAAACATTTTCTGTGGCAATGCCAAAATTATTCGCTGCGGTTAAGTTCGTGGAAACGGCTACAAAATGTTTTGCAACATCGCTTTCTGAAGCGGTTTGCAAAAACCATTTTTTTATGGTGGTTGAATTGGTAAGCGTTTCCTGTGTGGTAAATGTTTTTGAAACAATCACAAACAGAGTGGTT
>CAMDPE010000247.1 GCA_945903795.1 Lutibacter flavus
TATATTGTAGCGCGCTTTGTTGAAGAAATTGGCAATCTAAAAGACGGTAAAACGTATATTGTGCTCACCTTAAACGACGGCATTGTTTACAAGCGGGTTTTTAACAAAATTGATGAACACAATATGTTATTGCTGGTTTCCGACAACAAAAAATACGATCCTTACTATGTGCCTGTCGATGAAATATTGGAGTTGTGGGAATTCACCTGCAGCATCAATACGCAGGAATATGAAGAGCACGAATTAAAAATAAGCAGCATTGCCGTTATGTTAAATCAGTTGGGAATTGAGTTAAAGGCACTGGAAAAATCGATCAAATAAATGTATACAATCATTGATATAGAAACTACCGGACACAGCTCCAAAATAACAGAAATTTCCATTTTTGTGTATGATGGCGAAAAAGTAATTGACGAGTTTACGACGCTCGTGAATCCGGAATGCAGCATCCCTCCTTTTATCACCAATTTAACGGGAATTACCAATGCGATGGTGAGCAATGCCCCAAAATTTTATGAAATTGCCAAAAAAGTAGCCGAAATTACCAAAGACACCATTTTTGTGGCGCACAACGTAAACTTCGATTACAACATCATACAAAAGGAATTTAAGGATTTGGGATTTGAATTTAAACGAAAAAAACTGTGCACTGTTCGGTTGTCACGAAAGTTAATTCCCAATTTAAGGTCGTACAGCCTAGGCGCACTTTGCGTTTCGCAAAATATTGTGATTAACGACCGGCACCGGGCAAAAGGAGATGCGGAAGCCACAGTAATTTTATTCGAAAAATTGTTGCTGCTGGATACCGAAAATGTATTCAATTCCTTTTTAAATCCGCGCTCAAAACAATCGACCTTGCCGCCTTTGTTGCCGAAAAAAACGGTGGATGAACTTTCGGAAAATTCTGGTGTTTATTATTTCAAAAACGAGAAAAATGAAATCATTTACGTTGGAAAAGCCAAAAATATAAAACAACGCGTGCTGAGCCATTTTTACGACAAATCAAAAAAAGAAATTACTATGTGCCTGGAAACAAGCCATGTTTCCTGTGTTGAAACCGGCAGCGAATTGCTGGCCTTGCTGTTGGAATCTTCTGAAATAAAAAGCATCTATCCCAAATACAACCGTGCACAAAGAAGGGCTCAGGAAAGTGTCGGATTGTTTGCTTACGAAGACAGAGACGGCATTATTCATCTGGCTTACAACCGATTAAAATTGGTTACTTCTCCTTTAATGAAGTTTTCCAATATTACGGAATGCCGGATTTTTATGGAAAAATTATGCGAAGATTTTGAACTGTGTCCAAAATATTGCCACCTGCAAACCAATGTTTCCACCTGTTTTCATTACCAGATAAAAAAATGCAAAGGCGTTTGTAAAGAAGAAGAATCTGTTGAACTGTACAATTTAAGGGTGCAGGAAGCCATTGATTCCCTGAAATTTAAAGCTGAAAACTTTATCATTAAAGAAACCGGCAGAACCAGCAGTGAATATGCTTATGTTTTGGTTTTAAACGGAATTTACAAAGGATTTGGGTATGCCAACAAAAAACAAAAAATCACTTCCGCTGAAGATTATTTTGGAATGCTAAGCGCACAAAAAGAGAACAATGATGTTAGGCGAATTTTAAATTCTTATGTGAACAGAAATAACGCAAGTATTGTTGCGTTAGATTACGTTAGCACGCCTTTCGAACTTAACTTTTCCTAAATTCAATTTGACGTTTTCTGCTTAAATGGAAAAAAATTTGCGGTAGTTAAAAGCTTTATTCAGCCATTAATTACCGCAAAAAATTTACTTTATCTTATTCCTAAAAATTATCTCGAGTAATTTGGAGATTCTTTTGTGATGGTTACATTGTGCGGATGACTTTCGCGCATTCCGGCAGCCGTAATTTTAACAAACTTTGCCGCTTTTTGGGCTTCAATATCTTTTGCGCCGCAATAACCCATTCCGGCACGCAAACCGCCGATAAACTGAATCATTGTTTCATTTAATTCTCCTTTGTAAGGCACTCTTCCCACAATTCCTTCAGGAACTAATTTTTTAATATCATCTTCAACATCCTGAAAATAACGGTCTTTTGACCCATGTTCCATCGCTTCAATGGAACCCATTCCGCGATACGATTTAAATTTTCGTCCTTCATAAATAATGGTTTCGCCGGGTGATTCTTTTGTGCCTGCCAATAAGGAACCTAGCATCACACAATCTGCTCCGGCAGCAATGGCTTTGGGAATATCTCCCGTATAACGAATACCGCCATCGGCAATTACGGGAACGCCCGAACCTTTAATAGCATTTGCCACCTCAATAATGGCCGAAAGTTGCGGAAAACCAACTCCTGCAATAATACGTGTTGTGCAAATGGAGCCTGGTCCAATACCCACTTTCACTGCATCGGCGCCAGCTTCAACCAAATATTTTGCAGCTTCGCCTGTTGCAATATTGCCCACCACAACATCAATGGTTGGAAAAGCACCTTTAATTTGTTTCAAAACAGTCACCACGCCTTTTGTATGTCCATGGGCCGTATCAATAATCAGAGCATCAACGCCTGCTGTTATTAAAGCCGAAGCTCTTTCAAGCGCATCGGCAGTAACGCCAATTGCCGCCGCAACACGCAAACGACCATATTGGTCTTTATTGGCATGCGGATTTTCCAGCACTTTAATAATATCTCGATAAGTTATCAATCCGACCAATTTATAATTGGCATCAACAACCGGAAGTTTTTCAATTTTATTTTCCTGAAGAATCAATTCTGCCTGTTTTAAGGAAGTTCCGGCAGCAACGGTAATCAGGTTTTTAGAAGTCATTACTTCAGAAATTTTTCGCTTGTTGTCTCCTTCAAAACGCAAATCCCTATTGGTAATGATGCCTATTAATTTTCCATCTTGATCAATTACAGGAATTCCTCCAATGCCATATTCTTTCATCAAGCTTTTGGCAACAAATACCGATTCATCTTTGGTGATGGTAATGGGTTGCAAAATCATTCCTGATTCCGATCTTTTCACTTTTTTGACTTCTGCAGCCTGTTTTTCAATGGACATATTTTTATGCAACACGCCAATTCCGCCTTCACGCGCCATGGCAATTGCCATATTCGATTCAGTAACGGTATCCATCGCTGCGGAAACGATTGGAACATTCAATGTGATGTTTTTTGTGAATTTTGTCTGTGTACTTACTTCACGTGGCAAAACTTCTGAAAATGCCGGAACTAATAGTACGTCATCGTAGGTTAAACCTTCACCTACAAATTTTGAAGAATCTGAAATCATAGTGCAATCAACTTATAAATTAATTGCGTGCAAATTTAGACTATTTAAATTAAATAGCGCTATTTATGGCCTTTTTGAAAAATAAAATTTGAGTTACTATTGCAATTGTGGCCGATACAAAACTAAAAGTCATCAATGTTCCCTAAAATATTACGACATATTTAAATCAGAAAAGACGAGTCCTAAGTTGATATCTTCTTAAAAATGTTAAGATAACGGTTAAAAAATAGTTCTTAAAAAAAACAATAAAAAAGTAGGGTAAATTAGTTTTTGTTTGTTTTATCTTAATAACATGATGAATATAAATTCGACAATCCTTAATATTTAGGAATTCAATACAAATAACAAAATATGGTTAAAACCCAAATAAATAAGTTAATGTTTATTTCAATAAGTGATAAATGTCATTTAAAATCTTCTAAAATAGCCTAAATTTAACATAATCTCAAATGTCCCCTTTCTTGAAAAACATTATACACACTAGTTACATAACCATTATGGTCATTATTGTATTAATTGTGACTGTCTATTTAATTTATACTGGCTATAGTTACTACAATACCTCCATAGAAGAGCGATTTTACCACCCAAACCATGCTTGGTTTAAAGCAAGTGGTTTTTATGGGCATGGTATAGGTATTCTGGGAACATTCATGATTTTATTTGGGGTGTCCATTTATATTGCTCGTAAACGTTACAATTTTTTGGCTAAATATATTCGATTAAAATATTTATTGGAATTTCATATTTTCTTGTGTACACTTGGTCCAATTTTGGTGCTGTTTCACACCACTTTTAAATTTAACGGTATAGTTTCCATTGCTTTTTGGAGTATGGTAGCTGTTGTATTAAGTGGTGTTGTTGGAAGATTTATATATATTCAAATACCACGAACTATAGAAGGACGGGAATTAAGTTTGGGTGAAGTACAAAATATGAAAACCGACTTAGCGTCTGTTTTAAGCGAAAAATTCAAACTAGATTCAAACATAATAGATTTGATTGTGAGCTTGACAAACGATCAAAATGAGTCTGGCAATAAATTAAGTATCTGGAGTTTAAGAATGGCTTTACGATCAAAAAAAATTCCGAAAAGAGAACGGGGATCCATTATTAAAATGGTTAAAAAAGAAAAATCACTCTCTCGTAAAATTGCCAGATTACAAACGATGCAACAACTTTTTAAATATTGGCATGTAGCT
>CAMDPE010000248.1 GCA_945903795.1 Lutibacter flavus
TAAATATAGAAATTTTATGTTTAAAATTGCTATTTTTAATATTTTTTTTAGTTTCGTCTGCAGTCAATTATTTATTGATAATCTTAAAAGTTTCTTTACCCAACTCAGAGTCAACAATTACAACATAAACTCCTTTTGAGTAATGGAAAGGAATTACAATCACATTTTTACCCAACTCATTTCCAGTTACCTGTTTTATTTGTTGTCCTAAAATATTATAAATGGTGATATTATTGAGCGTCAAATCGTTTTTTGTTCTCACAATTAGGCTGCCGTTTTCGTGGTAATAAACGGAGGTTTTTTCTACAGATAATGGTAAGTCAGGGTTTATATCCTCAGCAACAACTACCGCATATTTATCCTTAAACACCAATTTAAATCGGTCTAAATAAGTTCCTGGAGGCAAGTTTGGACAAAAATTACCTTTGGTTAAATCGTAAGTGATGTCTGCAAGCACGTCTTTAATATAAACTTTGCCTGTAAAATTTTCAACAGCATCTAACATAATGGTATGCACGCCAGCTTCTGTCATCATTAATCCCAAATCAAATTCATCATTTTCATCAAAAGCATTTACGCCTTGTATGACGTATTTTTTTAAATGATCATTTTCAATAATAAAAAATAACTCATCTTCTCTTGGTTCAGGCATTATGGCATCATAACCGCGGTTATAATTTAAATTTGCTTCACCGTTTGGTATAAAACCCAAAGCCAGTTGCCTATGAAACTTTTCAGGATCTTCATAGCCAATTCTTATGATGCTATTGTCATTTTCATCATACCTTTGTTTGTTATTTTTTGTACCCGCATTTTTATAAAAGTTTGATTCTGTGCCGTTTTCAATTTGAAAAGTCCTTTGTGAATTCTTAAAGACAATGGAAGTTCCAGCGCCGGTGGCTTTAACAAAAAATCCTTGTCCAATAGCAATATATTTTGTTGGAATTAAGCCTGCCGCTGACCCAAGACCTGCTATATTAGTTGGGACAGAAGGCGCAACGCCAGTAGTTTTATTTCGTAGTGCATAACCACCCCAATAAGCGGCTAAATAATGGGAGGCGGAACCTCCATCAACCCAAAATTGCACCACATCAAAAACTGAAATATTATCTTGAATAAATTGCCAAGAATTTAAAGCGGAAGGATATGGATTTCCCAATAAAACGTCTTCCCCTGTGGCTATTGTAAATGTATAATCACCATCATTTGGCAAGCCTTTAAAAACATAATTTTGGTTTGTGGCACCTGTTCCTTTCATAGTAAAACCTATACCTGGATTTATACCAGTGTTTCGATATATTTTATCCCAACCTGCATAGCCGGCTGTATTTGGTGAATAGGTATATAACCATCTTTCACTTATTGTTTTAGGCGTTGTTAACGGGGAACCGTCAAGACCAGTTGTGTACTGAATTAATGCTGGTGAAAAAGGATTTGCAACTACATCAGTACCATCATACAAACCTTCATTTAATTTAAATGTTAAGGCGGAAGTAGTAACTGGTGAAGACCAATAATTATAACCTGTAGTAGTAGAAATTCCTTGTTGGTCACGCAGTAATTTACCGGCGCCAGTGTTTGCATTCGTGCCAGTATGTGATTGTTTCAACTGCGCCTGACCAACCAATCGCAAATCACCACCAACTATATTAACATTGTTGGTAACAATTACCCCAAAACCATCTTCAACAGAAACTCCTTTTTTGGTAACTTTGGTTAAATTAACTTCTAAATTATAAAAAAATATACTATCCTTTGTGCCAGAAATAGTTTGAATGTCTTTATCTGTACTGTCAAAAAAAGTGGTTCCTGAGGCTGAAGAGGTAATTCCGTTATTTACAAAATTACTTTTTAAATGTAAATTTCCGTTATTATTATGAGTTCCATCATTTGTATATTCATTGCCAAAATAAACCTCTGTACTACCCAAAATTTTCAAGGCACCTTTGTTTACAATTTGGGTATAGCCAAGCGATTTACAAAGAAAAAACAAAACGAAGAAAAAAAAGTAATTTTGTTTCATAACTTTGGGGTTTTAGTTAGTAACGACAAATTTATAAAAATACCGTTATTTATTCAATGATATTAATCATTATTAAAATTAATATTATTTAGCTAACAGGTTTAACCAACAGTTTATTACAAAAACGAATGCAACAGAAACGCCTTTTCCTTTTAGATGCCTACGCTTTAATTTTTCGAGGCTATTATGCGCTTATTAAAAACCCAAGAATCAATTCAAAAGGAATGGATACTTCCGCCATTTTGGGATTTGTAAATTCTTTGCTTGATGTGATAAAACGAGAAAGGCCAGATCATTTGGCGGTGGCTTTCGACAATGGAGGTTCGCATTTGCGCTCTGAGGTGTTTCCTGAATATAAAAAAAATCGTCTTGAAACGCCTGAAGCTATTAGGATTGCGGTGCCTTATATTCATAAAATATTGGAAGCGATGCACATTCCTATAGTTGAAAAAGTAGGTTTTGAAGCAGATGACATTATTGGAACACTGGCCAAACAAGCTGAAAAAGAGGGATTTAAAACTTATATGGTAACACCCGACAAAGATTTTGCCCAATTGGTGTCAGAAAATATTTTTATGTACAAGCCGTCCCGAATGGGCAATGGCATTGAAATTTGGGGAATTCCTGAAGTGCAGGCGAAATTTGAAGTGGAACGTCCGGAACAAGTAATTGATTTTTTAGGAATGATGGGCGATGCCATTGACAATATTCCCGGATTGCCAGGCGTTGGTGAAAAAACAGCCAAAAAGTTTATCAAAGAATATGGCAGTATGGAAAATTTGTTGGCACACTCACACGAACTTCAAGGAAAAATGAGGGAAAAAGTGGAAGAAAATAAAGAACTCGGATTACTTTCCAAAAAATTGGCGACCATTTTGTTGGATTGTCCGGTTCAATTTGATGAGAAAGATTATGAGCTAAATCATCCGGATTTTGAAAAAGTAAATGAGATTTTAAAAGAACTGGAATTCAGAAGAATTGCTGAAAGTTTTAATTCCATTTTTAAGTTGCCTGCTGAAACTTCAAAAAATACACAAAAGGAGGAAAATGCTGAACCTAAAAAACAGCAACCTGCAGCAGAACATCAGTTTGATTTGTTTTCAACTTCAGAAAATGTTGCCGCCAACGAAACCTTTTCTGCAGGCGATAAAACCACCGAAAACACGAATCATTTATACCAATCCGTAAATTCACCATTTGCCAGAAAATTGCTTTTGGAGAAATTATTGCAACAAAAAGCGGTTAGTTTTTATATAGAAACCATTGGTGAAGATTTATTTGAAACTGATTTAGCCGGCATCGCTTTTTCCTATGAAAAAGGGAAAGGTTATTATGTTGCCCTCTCAGAAAACAAAGAAGAAACACAACAAATTTTGGAGGAATTTCGTCCATTTTTTGAAAATGAAAACATCGAAAAAGTTGGCCACGACCTAAAAAACAGCGTAAAAGTTCTTAGCAATCATCAAATAGCCATCAAAGGAAAATTGTTTGATATTATGTTGGCGCATTATTTAATAAATCCTGATATGCGTCATGATTTAATAGTCCTCACGGAAACTTATTTAAATTACAAACCTATTAATTTGGCTGCTTTTGTTGGCAAAAAAGGAAAAAATCAAGTTACTATTCGTGAAATAGACCTTAAAAATCAAACCGAATATGCCGTTGAAAACGCAGACGTCACTTTTCAACTTAAAGATTTTTTCGAGAAAGAATTAAACAACTCTAACCTTACCAAGCTATTTGATGACATTGAAATGCCGCTACTGCGCGTATTGGCAGCTATGGAATTAGAAGGCATAAAAATGGATGCGAACTATTTAAATTCCCTGTCGGAAAAATTAACGGAAGATATTCACCAATTAGAAACATCCATTTACAAAGAGGCGGCCATCGAGTTTAATTTGGCTTCCCCAAAACAATTGGGCGATGTGTTGTTTGAACATTTAAAATTAATAGACAAACCGAAAAAAACCAAAACCGGACAATATGCAACAGGTGAAGAAATTTTATCGAAACTGGCGGTAAAACACCAAATTGTAAAAGACATTTTAGAATGGCGCGGGTTGGTAAAACTAAAAAATACCTATGTTGATGCGTTACCAAATCAAATAGACAAAAAAACAGGAAGAATTCACACCACTTATAGCCAAGCCGTTGCGGCAACAGGAAGATTGAGTTCCGTTAATCCGAACTTACAAAATATTCCGATGCGAACAGAACGTGGACGACAAGTGCGAAAAGCTTTTGTTGCCAAAGATGACTATCATACTTTGGTCGCTGCCGATTATTCCCAAATTGAATTGCGTATTATAGCCGCTTTAAGCGAAGATGAAGGAATGATTGAGTCCTTCAGGAATTTGGAAGATATTCACGCCTCGACAGCTGCCAAAATTTTTGGCGTTCCTTTAA
>CAMDPE010000249.1 GCA_945903795.1 Lutibacter flavus
AAAAGCGTAAATCATGGAAGAATTAAAAATAGGGGATAAGGTAGATTTGTTGGTTGTGAAGGCCACAACATTGGGTTTTACGGTCATGGTAAATCACGAATTTGAAGGATTGCTATATAAAAGTGAGCTTTTTCAAAAAATCTACGAAGGCCAGCAACTTACCGGTTATATAAAAAAAATCAGGGAAGACGAAAAGCTCGACATTAGTTTACAGCCCATCGGTTTTAAACAAACCATTGTAAGCTATGAAATTAAACTGCTTAAGGCGCTTAAAGAAAATCAGGGTTTCTTGCCTTTGACCGATAAAACAGCTCCGGAAGAAATAAAATACCAATTGGGAATGAGTAAAAAAGCGTTTAAAAATGCCGTTGGCGGATTGTTTAGACAAAAATTAATCACCATTTCAGATGAAGGTATCAAATTGGCTGATTGGTCTATCGGTCAAAAAGACAGTTTGTTGGAATAAGGTATACGTTATTTGTTTCAGGTTTCAAGTTTAATCGTTCTTAGATAGATATTATAAGTTATTGGGAGAAAGTTGGAACCATTATTTTTTAACTTTAGCTTGCAACTTTCAGCTAAACCTGAAACTTTAAACCTGAAACTTTAATCTTTTAAAGTCCCATCTCTCTTTTTAAGGACCCTTTCAATATTTTCATAATAACCATCTGCATTTGGGTCGCCTTCGGGCAGCTTCATATAACCGCTTTTGTAATATTCCAAGGCTTGTTTAAATTTGCCGCCGGTTTCATAATAGCGCCCAATATAATAATCCCCAATGGGAGATTCCTTATAAAGTCGGTTGATCATTTCGCCAAAATTCTTTAAATAATCCCCGTTTTCTTTGTCCAAAATGATGGATTCAATCGCGAAAATATCACTTTCCCTTATTTTCAAATTGCTTCCGAATAAATACTCGATTTCAACATATTTATTTTCCAAATAAGCAATGGCATCGGCAGGGGAAAGGTCTTTGATGTTTTTTTCAAACTCTTCCTTTGAAATCGCCGAATATAAATCAAAAATAAAGGCAAAAGCACTTGGAATGCTTTGTCCGATTGACGCCACGGAATCGCTATTTTCGAAGAATTCGTAATGATACTTAAATTTTGGGTTGTTGGTAACTTTTAATAGCTCATTGGTTCCGTTTATTGGGGTTTTCCAGTTTTCAGGAAGGTAGGGTCCTCCGGACAAATAATAAAATCGGTTTTCGTCTTTTAAGGTCGGAATTTTTTGATGAATCAGGGCAGGCATATCAGGCGCATAATATGGATTGATGGCCACAAATGCATTAAAGCCGGGATCATCTTCTATTAAGAAATAATTGATAAAATTAGCGGTCAACGTGTTGCCTACAATGGTTTTAAAAGGAGAAAGCCTGTAATTTTCTTCTAAATAATCCAGCAATTCACTTCGTATAAATCGGTAAAACGCCTCACTGTCTGCGGTAGGCAAACTGTTTTCTTTAGAATATTCACAATCTTTAACGCGTTCATTGAACTGATTTTGGTTGATGCCGATAATAATTTGTTCCGGAGCTTTTTCCTTTGCCGAAAAAAGGATGGAATTTCCTACATAAACGTCAAATAAATATTCGGCATCCAGTACAATGGTGAGCGGATACAATTTTGTTTTATCTTCGTTATAACCCGGCGGAACATAAATTTTCAAATAACGCTCATTGTTCAATTCGGTTGAATTGAATTTTTTCAATTGGGTGTTTTGTGTGTAAACAGCACTAGAAATAAGCAACGCAATTCCCAAAATTTCTAATTTTTTTAGCAGTAGTGTTTTCATAATCTAAAGTTAATTAAATTTTTTAAATACCAAAATCATAGGTTTAATTTTAGTAACACAGTAATTTCTATTTGGGCGTTACCCTGCGGGTCGGGCTTTTCGCTTCAATCTTTTTAGAGATGAAAAATCGCTAAAAAGGATTTTCACTTTAATCCCTTACGCAAATGCTGTTATAAATATAAATTAGCCAAATCATTGTATTTTAGATCATATTATATGGGTTGCAAATAAGTGAGCCCATTTTTAGGGTTATAATTTTTTAAATCATTTAAATGATTTATTTTTACTTCTTAATTGAAAAGAACATGGAAGAAATTAATTGGATAACGGTCAGGGATTTTGAAGACATTACCTATAAAAAATGCAATGGCGTAGCGCGAATTGCATTCAACAGGCCCGATGTCAGAAATGCGTTCAGGCCAAAAACCACAAAGGAATTGTACGATGCATTTTATGATGCCCAGGAAGATACTTCAATTGGCGTGGTATTGCTTTCTGCGGAAGGGCCATCAACCAAAGACGGCATCTATTCTTTTTGCAGTGGCGGAGATCAAAAAGCACGCGGACACCAGGGTTACGTGGGTGAAGACGGCTATCACCGATTAAATATATTGGAAGTGCAACGGTTGATCCGTTTTATGCCAAAAGTGGTGATTGCCGTGGTACCGGGTTGGGCAGTCGGGGGCGGACATAGTTTGCACGTGGTTTGTGACCTGACTTTGGCGAGTGCCGAACATGCCATTTTTAAACAAACCGATGCCGATGTCACCAGTTTCGACGGCGGTTATGGATCTGCTTATTTGGCCAAGATGGTCGGACAAAAAAAGGCACGTGAAATATTTTTCCTCGGAAGAAGTTATTCTGCACAGGAAGCCTGTGATATGGGTATGGTAAACGCCGTAATTCCGCATGAAAAACTGGAAACCACCGCTTATGAATGGGCACAGGAAATATTGGCAAAATCGCCAACATCCATCAGAATGTTGAAATTCGCGATGAATTTAACCGATGACGGTATGGTTGGGCAACAGGTTTTTGCCGGAGAAGCTACTCGTTTGGCGTATATGACGGAGGAAGCGACAGAAGGAAGAAATGCTTTTCTGGAAAAACGAAAACCCAATTTCGAGAAAAAATGGATACCATAAATAAGTTAAAAGTTAGAAGTTAAAAGTTAAAAGTTTTTTTATAAATTATAGTATTAACATGAAAATAATTTGCATTGGGCGCAATTACGCAAAGCACATCGAAGAATTGCAAAACGAAAAACCTAAAAATCCGGTGATATTTTTAAAACCGGATTCGGCCATACTGGCTAAAAAACAACCTTTTTTCATTCCGCCATTTTCTAACGACATTCATTATGAAGTTGAAATTTTGGTGAAAATAAATAAAGTAGGAAAACACATCAACCAAAAATTTGCGCATACCTATTACGATGAAATTGGGTTAGGCATTGACTTTACGGCACGCGACATTCAGCAGGAATGCAAAGAAAAAGGATTGCCTTGGGAAAAAGCAAAAGCATTCGACGGAAGCGCGGTGATTGGCGAATTTTTTCCGAAGGATAGTTTGGGGGATTTAAACAATTTAAACTTCAAATTGCAACTGAACGACAAGATTGTCCAGGATGGAAACACCAACGCCATGCTTTGGAAAATTGACGAACTGATTGCCTATGTTTCTCAGTTCTTTACACTGAAAAAAGGAGATGTGTTGTTCACTGGAACGCCCGAAGGCGTAGGAAAAGTATCCGAAAATGATGTATTGACAGGAACAATTAATGGTGTTGAAAGTTTTCGTATTCATGTAAAATAAATCTGCAGGTTTAAATACTCAGCAAATTTAAACGCATCTTTTTGGTGCGTTTTTTATTTGTGATTTTCCAGCAGCCAGTTGTAAAGATCATCGCCGGCATAAACGCGTCGCCAGGTATCATGGCCCATATCCGCCTGAATGGTAAAGCGGATGTTGTGATGGCCAAGGGCTTCCAATTTATTCATTCCTTCATAAAAATATTTTACGGGCACCACCTGATCTCGTCCGCCTGCAATATTCCAGACAGGGATTTTGTGTTTGGCGATGGAATCCATTAAATAGGGATGGCCATAGCCCACAATGGGATTGATGGCTGCAAAGCGATGCGGATTTTTACTTGCAATGTACCAGGTGCCAAATCCGCCATAACTGATCCCGCTTAAGTAAATCCGATTTTCATCAGTTTTGTAATTTTCCAAGGTTTTATCAATCATTGCCATAACATCAGTTTCAACCGCATTCCAGCCGCCATTTAAATAGTTTGTATCAGAAGGAATTGTGTCAGAAGCCAAGGCGCCAATCATTTGTTCAGCACTAACAGGATCTTTTGGCCGTTCGGGCACGCCGTTTTCAAGTCTTTTAGGAATCCAGTCTGTCACTCTGTTATCAATATACCCCAAACCCAGAGTATCCCGCCCAAACATAGGCAATTGCGGAACAACCATCACAAAAGGCAAATCGCGCTTTTGAATCCACGCTTCGTAAAGCGGACCATGAATCAGCACATAATCCAATTCATCCTGCCCATTTCCGCGCTCGCCGTTTCCATGCAAAAACATAAGGACAGGCCATTTTTTGTCTTGTTTTGAATCATATCCT
>CAMDPE010000250.1 GCA_945903795.1 Lutibacter flavus
CACCTGACAAATATTATCAAGCAATTGGGCGCAAGCAACAAGGAAAAAGCCTTTTTAATTGACTATTTTGAGCACAAGACAATTACGCACAATGCCGTGGTTGAAGCTTATAATAAACTGGTGCAGGACAATGACAAATAATTACTTCAGCAATGGAAAATTACTGATTACCGGCGAATACTTTGTGCTCGATGGCGCAAAATCTTTGGCGGTTCCAACCAAATACGGACAAGATTTAAGGGTTGAATCCATTCGGGAACCGCAATTAATTTGGCAAAGTTTTGATGAAAATGGAGAATGCTGGCTCGAAGCAATTTTCGATTTGCCCAAATTGAGATTGGCCAACGCGACATTTGATGCAAATGAAGATGGCGGAAAAGACACGATTGCTGAAAATTTACATAAAATTTTAAAAGAAACCCGAAAATTGAATCCGGCTTTTTTAAATTTGGAAAAGGGATTTTTAGTGAAAACAAAATTGGATTTTCCTAAAATCTGGGGATTGGGATCTTCTTCAACTTTAATAAACAACATCGCAAATTGGGCAAAAATCAATCCTTATAAATTATTGGAAAATACTTTTGGAGGAAGTGGTTACGACATTGCCTGCGCACAACACAATTCACCCATTTTATTCACGAAAAACAATTCAGAAATTATTGTTGGAGAAGTGAATTTCAATCCGAATTTTATGAATCAACTGTATTTTGTGCATTTGAATAAAAAACAAAACAGCAGGGAAGGCATAGAACGTTATAAAAAAATGAAGGGAAATCTGACTTCAGAAATCAAACAAATATCTGAGTTGTCTGAAGCTTTTTTAAGCTGTGGAAAATTATCCGATTTTGAAAAATTGATGAAGGAACACGAGCAAATCGTTTCCAAAACAATTCAATTAAAGGCAATTCAGGCTGAATTATTTCCCGATTATTTCGGACAAACTAAAAGTTTGGGCGCTTGGGGCGGCGATTTTATTTTGGCTACCGGAAATGAGGATAGTCCAAATTATTTTAATAAAAAAGGTTTTTCAACCGTGATTTCTTATCAAAAAATGGTTTTATAAATAATTATGCAAAAGAAATTTATCATTATTGGAGGAGGCGCAGCCGGCTATTTTGCTGCCATAAATGCCGCGGAAATGCATCCAGATTTGGAAGTTATTATTTTAGAAGGAAGCCCAAATGTGTTGCAAAAAGTAAAGGTTTCGGGCGGCGGACGTTGCAATGTGAGTCACGCTTGCTTTACCCCAAATGAACTGGTCGAATTTTATCCTCGCGGAAAAAAGGAATTGTTGGGGCCGTTTCATCAATTTATGACCGGTGACACGATGGAATGGTTTGAAAACAGAGACGTTCCTTTAAAAATTGAAGACGACAATCGTATTTTCCCCGAATCCAATTCGTCACAAACAATTATCGATTGTTTTTTGGAAAGCGCAAAAAATGCAGGCGTTCAACTTAAAACCAGCGCAAGGGTTGATGCTATTGAAAAAAATGGGGAGAAGTTCATCATAAAAACAAATTCCGACACTTTTGAGGCCGATTTTTTATTGGTTGCAGCAGGAAGCAATGCCAAGGTTTGGGCAATGTTGGAAGGTTTGGGACACACCATCATAAAACCGGTTCCTTCTTTGTTTACATTTAACATTGTTGATGAAAGACTAAAAGACATTCCGGGAATTTCTGTCCCAAAAGCTTCCGTGAATGTTGTGAATTCAAAATTAGAAGCACAAGGTCCTTTGTTAATCACGCATTGGGGATTAAGCGGACCGGGAATTTTAAAGCTTTCGGCGTGGGGTGCTTTGGAATTGCATCAAAAGGATTATCAGTTTGAAATTGAAGTCAATTGGCTGTCGAAATCCTTTGAAGCTATTTTAAACGAATTGAAAGCTGCCAAAAAAGAACAGTCAAAAAAGCAGGTGATTTTACGGTCTGTTTTTGAAGAAATCCCAAAACGATTGTGGGAAAAACTGGTGACTTCAGCACAAATTTCTGCCGATTTCCAATGGGCGCAACTGAGTAATAAACAATTGGAAGAATTAGCGCTTCAACTTACAAAATGCACTTTTAAAGTAACCGGAAAAAGCACTTTTAAAGACGAATTTGTGACTGCCGGCGGCGTAGATTTAAAAGAAATCAACTTTAAACGTTTTGAGAGCAAACTGCATAAAAATCTGTTTTTTGCTGGTGAAGTCCTAAATATTGATGCGGTTACGGGCGGATTTAATTTTCAAAATGCATGGACCGGCGGGTGGATTGTGGCGAATTCTCTGGCTAGTTAATTTTAAAGTGAAAAGTAACGTCATTCTGAACTAGTTTCAGAATCTTATCTTGAGGATTCCAAACATTATGAGAACCTGAAATCGCAGATTCATGAACACCTTTAAAAACAATTAAAAAGAAACAGTGAGTAAACAAGTTTAGGTTGACGAATTTGGCAAATTCCAACCTCTAAGCTATTCTGCGAGTTGTCCCCGATGAGGTTTCAACGCATCTCGATAGGTTTTCATATCAGCTTCATCTACAACAATATAAGCAATAGTATGCATTTCTGAAATTAGGGAAAAATTAATTTCATAAAAATGCAGTTTTTCAATTACGGCAAATTCCTTTAAGTGAATGCAATGGTGTTCGGCAGTTTTTTCGGAAGATTCTCCGCGAAAATCCCAAATCAGTTTTAATTTTCTGTCCAAAATAATATTTTTAAATGTTGCTTACATAAACCAGCAATTCTCCGCCTTTGAAAGAAATTTGCACTTCATTATGAAAAGCGATATTTCTTGTGCCAATCCGTTTTCCGAATGTTAACGTTTCATTTACAATGGGATACGCCAAACCTTCCGTAAAAATTTCGTGGGCAATAGGAAAAGGAATTAAGGAAATGTTTCTTCCTTTAACATTGGTTAAGGTAATTTGTTCTTCAATAAAAAAGTAAGTCCCGAAATCATCAAAAAAAGATATTTTCAAACTATTTTTCCATTGCAGCGCCGTGCTGATATTTCCTAAAAAATGATCGTGTTCCTTACCGCTTCCGCCATAAACATCAATGTGAATGTAACCCCTGTTTTTTAAAATGGTCAACGCTTTGTCGAAATCGGTAAAATTTTGATCGGGTGTTTTAATGACTTCTATACTGGTGGGAATTGCATGAATGGAATCGAAATCTCCAGTAACCAAATCGGGCATTATGTTTTTCAACCTAAAATGATTGTAAGCCCCGTCGATGGCACAAACAAGATCGTAACCCGATAAATCCGGAAATATTTTAGGTTCCGCACCGTTGAGCAGAATAAATACCTTTTTGTTTTTCATCTGTTTAAATTTTATTTTTTAGTAGTAACAGATGCTGTTCGCCATCAATCATTCCTTTGTGAGTCAAAATTTGTTATGCTCGTTTCATCGCTGCAAATTTAGCTAAAATTAAAAAGGCAATCGCCATCCTAAGTATAATTTTAGAATGACGATTTAAATATGATTTATTTATTTAAAGTGGTTAAAACAAAAATTTCTAATCTACTAATTAAGAAAATTAGTATTCCAAAAACTGGAGCTATAAAACTAATTCTGAGCCCGGCGGCTAAAACTGTAGGTGAAATGTCACCTGCATCTTGAATTGTTTCAAAAGCAAACATTAAACCTAAAATTTGGCCTAAAAACCCCCAAGCAATAGCAAATAAACTAATTGAATTAATAAGACTAATTGCTTTTTTGGTATTTACTTTTTTAATAATCTCAAGTACGAATAAAATTAGTACCAAAATTAAAATTAATAATAGAGGATACATAAAAAAGGCTCCGCCTTCTGATAAAATAGATAAATTCATAATATTTTGATTTTAAATTAACTATTTCGAAAGTATAAAGAATCATTCTTTAAATAGTTAATTTGAGATAGATGAACTATAAAAGCATCTATTTAACGAATTTAAACTATATTAAGTAATACTCCATAGTTTGTTAGTTAAAAAGAGGCGTGATTTAGTATTTGGTCTATTAAAATGAGTAGAATGAAATTAAATTTGCAAATTGCGGTAATGAATATAACGTATATAAATAGATACAAATTTATTGCACGACATTTTATTTTTTGGGTCGGTGTTTGGTTATTCTTTGTCTATTTTTTTAGTTACAGTTCAAATAATGTTGTTTATAGAAATTGGTTTTCTACTCTTTTAATGCCAATAACGATGTTAACTACCTATTTTGTTGTTTATTTTTTAATTCCTAAATATTTGCTAACTAAGAAGTACAACTTTTTTATTCTTTACAGTTTTTATGCCCTCATAATTTCAGCAGATTTAATTGGTTTGGTAATAGTCTTTTATTTTTTATTCTTATCAAATTTAAATGTTACTGAAATGCCTTTTATGAGCAAGAAATTTGTGTTTGTTTTAATCGTAGTTTATTTAGTAGTTGGATTTGTAAGTTT
>CAMDPE010000251.1 GCA_945903795.1 Lutibacter flavus
TATTTGATTTTGATATCGGCATCCTTTCTCATAAAAGAATCAGTTATTTTTAATGCATTGTCGCGAATTTCTATTCTTGCCGGATTCAAAACATTCACAATTTGCGCTACGCCAACAGCCGGCAAATATTCATTGGTACGTCCCGGAAATCCGAATACCAAGGTAAAATCGCCTTCTTCCACGCCATCCAGTGATATTGGCAAATAATGATTTGGTTTATAAGGCACGTTGTCTTTTGAATAACTTGCCGGACGGTTGTTTGCATCGGCATAAATTCGGAACATAGAAAAATCTCCCGTGTGGCGTGGCCACATCCAATTGTCGGTATCTGCACCATATTTCCCAATAGATGATGGTGGTGCGCCAACCAAACGCAGATCGTTAAACGTTTCGGTTACAAACAATAAATATTGATTTCCGTGGTAAATCGATTTGATATTCGCATTTTGCCAAGCCTCTTTTTGGGCTGCTTTTGCTACTTTTTCAATATTTTGGTTGATGATTTTCAATTTTGAAGCTTCATCCATATTGGCCGTCACGCCTTGAAAAACTTCCGAAGTGACATCATCAATTCTTTTGATAAAAGTGACATTCATGCTTGGATTTGGCAATTCCTGTTCATAATTCATTGCCCAAAAACCATCTTTCAAATAGTCGTTTTCTACGGTTGAGTGCGATTGTATGGCACCATAACCGCAATGATGGTTTGTTAGCAACAATCCGTTTGGTGAAATAATTTCTGAAGTACAGCCTCCGTTAAAATGTACGATGGCATCTTTTAAACTTGAATTATTGACATCATAAATGTCTTTTGCGGTCATTTTGCTGCCCAACAATTGCATTTCGCGTTCATTCATTCCTTCCAATAAAGAAGGAATCCACATGCCGCCTTGTATTTCTCTAACATCTTGTTTTGTAACAGCGGTACTTTTTGCTGAAGTTGAAGCTGTTTCTTGAATAGGCTTGCAGGAAATTGCCAATAAGGCCACTAAAAAATAAAGTTTTATAAATCTCATATTTTAAATTTAATTCCACAAATATACACAACCAAAAACACTTTTTTTAGTCGGATATTCATTAAAAAAAATAGTATTTTAGCCAAAATTCAAAAAAACACATGGATACAACGCCAATTATTACACAAGACACCATTGCCTTCGGAATATTAATGCTGACGCTCGGATTCGTTTTTTACACTTCCTCCAGCGAAAATACCAAATGGGTTAAATTTTATAAAATTGTTCCATCGTTATTGATGGCCTATATGCTTCCTGCGATATTTACCTCACTGGGAATTATTGCCCCGGAATGGGAATCGGTGAATGAAACCGGTGAAATTGTAAAGCATGAATCAAATTTATATTATGTTTCCAGCCGATTTTTATTGCCAGCGTCATTGGTTTTAATGACATTGTGCATCGATTTAAAAGCCGTTTTCAATTTAGGTCCGAAAGCGCTGATTATGTTCCTGACAGGAACTGTGGGAATTATTATTGGTGGCCCGGTTGCCGTTCTGTTAATTTCTTTGGTTTCGCCTGAAACTGTTGGCGGCGTTGGTCCTGATGCAGTTTGGCGCGGTTTGGCTACTTTGGCGGGAAGCTGGATTGGCGGTGGTGCCAACCAGGCAGCGATGCTTGAAATTTACGGCTACAATCCAAAATTATACGGCGGAATGGTTTTGGTTGATATTGTTGTCGCAAACATTTGGATGGCTGTATTATTGATTGGTATCGGGAAATCTGAAAAAATTGACAAGTGGTTAAAATCCGACACCACTGCCATTGATGAACTCAAGGAAAAAGTTTCTACGTATGCCAATAAAGTATCAAAAAACCCATCATTGTCCGATTTAATGGTCATCCTTTCCATTGCATTTACGGTGGTGGGAATTTCACATTTTGGCGCAGATGCAATTGCTGCCTTTTTAGTGAATAATTTTGAATCCGTAAGCGACACAACTTCCGCTTTGTCATCTTTCAGTTCTCAATTCTTTTGGATGATCAGCATTGCAACTATTTTGGGGATAATTTTGTCATTTACTTCGTTAAAAAAATATGAAGGTGCCGGAGCCAGCAAAATTGGCAGCGTTTTTATTTATATTTTGGTAGCAACTATTGGAATGAAAATGGATTTGACGATGATTTTAGACAATCCGGGATTGATTATGATTGGTATTGTTTGGATGATGGTACATGCAATCATATTAATTATTATGGCAAAACTTATAAAAGCGCCCTACTTTTTCTTGGCTGTTGGCAGCCAAGCCAATGTTGGCGGCGCAGCATCTGCGCCAATTGTTGCCGCTGCATTTCATCCGGCGCTCGCATCAGTAGGTGTTTTGTTGGCCGTTTTTGGTTATGTTGTTGGCACTTACGGCGCTATGTTAACGGCCGAATTAATGCGTATTGTTGCACCTTAATTTGCTTTTTTAAATAAAATAAAAAATAGATATTTGCACGCTTAAACTTATAAAATGAAAAAAATATTTGGCTTTTTAGCTATTGTCGCGCTTTTGGTTTCCTGTAATAAAAACGAGCATGGAAACATGGTTGTGAAAGTCACCATTGATGGTTTAAAAAAGGGGACTTTGTATTTGCAAAAAGTGAAAGATACCGCGTTGGTTTCTGTGGATTCAATTCAACTGGACGGAAAAACCGAAATAGTGCTTAGCGACGATGTTGAAAGTCCGGAAATCTATTTTTTGGCGTTGGATAAAATTGCGGGAGAAAGAATTTCGTTTTTTGGTGAAAAAGGTGAAATTGCCGTAAATGCCAAATTGGAGAAATTTGCAACATCTGCAAAAATAACCGGTTCGGTGAACCAGGATTTATTGGAGGAACATAAAGCGATGGCGCAAAAATTTAATGGTAAAAAATTGGACTTGGTGGTGGAAAAGTTTAATGCCTATAAAATTAACGATACCGCTTTGGCCTCAAAACTTGAGCAAGATGAAAAAAGCCTGATCAGACGAAAATATTATTACACTACCAATTTTGCAGTTGTAAATGCAAGCCATGAAGTTGCGCCTTATTTGGCTTTAACTGAATTGTATGATGCCAATATCAGATTGTTGGACACCATTAACAATTCCCTTTCCAAAGAAGTTAAAACTTCTAAATATGGTAAGGAATTGGAAAAATATATTAAGGAGATTAAAACTGCTGAAAAAGAGTAGTTTAAAGTCTGGAGACCGAAGAGTGAAGTTGAAAATCTGAAATTGAAATTCAAAATTCAAGATTCGTAAATCTAAAATCCAAATTCGCAATTCAGATGCGTTAGGGATTGAAGCGGAAAGCCCGCAGGCAATCTTTTTGGCGTGACGAGGACTTGCAGCGAAAAGCCCGACCCGCAGGGAAACGCCCAAATAATTTGCTTTAAATTGGCATCTTCTTTATTTGTTGTGTAATCTTGTAACAAATTATATGAAACGCATACTTATTAATTGCTAAATAGTTAGAACCTGTGAATAAAGAAATTGAGCATAAATTTATAGTTGAATTTGAGCAAAATCAAAATATCATTCATAAAGTTTGCAGAATTTACACTTCTAACCAGGACGCCCACAACGATTTATTTCAGGAAATTGCGATTCAGCTTTGGAAAGCATATCCGAAGTTTAGGGGCGAGTCTAAATTGAGTACCTGGATGTACCGGATTGGGCTGAATACCGCCATTACTTTGTACCGAAAATCCAAAAGAAGTATTGTGACACAGGACTTTGACTCGGTTTTATACCGGATTGACTCGACAAGTTACGATGATACAGAGGAAGAGCAGTTAAAGCTGATGTATAAAGCAATTCATCAATTAACCGATATTGACAAAGCGTTGATTTTCTTGTATCTGGAAGATGTAAATTATAAAGAAATCTCCGAAACAATGGGTATTACTGAAGTAAATGCACGTGTGCGGATGAACAGAATTAAAACGCGTTTAAAAACAATTTTAAATCCTTAAATGATGGATGAATTAGAATTCTTAAAAAAGGATTGGAAAAAGCAAGGAGCTGATTTTCCTAGATTATCTTATAACGAAATTTATAAATTAGTCCATAAAAAATCTTCATCGATTGTAAAATTGATTTTTATTATTTGTGTGGCTGAATTTTTGTTTTGGGGACTGATAGCCCTTTGTATTCCAGAAAGTACTTTTTCGATTTATGAAAAATTTAATTTAAACACCTTTCTATTTATTGCGCAAGGCTTGCATTATGCAGTGGTGTTTTTCTTTATTTACCTGTTTTATAAAAATTACAAAACAATTTCGGTAGTTGACAATACCAGTTTGTTGATGAAAAATATTTTGAAAACCCGCAAAACGGTGAATTACTATGTGTATTACAATATTATTTTATATGTTTTAATTTCCATTGTGTTAAATGTTGTTATGTTTTCACATTCAAATAT
>CAMDPE010000252.1 GCA_945903795.1 Lutibacter flavus
CCACTAGAATTAGTAAGGATGTACCACCATAGAATTGAGCAAATTGACTATTGATATTGAATACATTAGCTAAAGAAGGCATGATAGCAACAATTGCTAAAAACACAGCTCCAGGTAAGGTAATTCTTGACATTACATTGTCAATAAAGTCAGCAGTTGTTTTACCTGGCTTTACTCCAGGAATAAATCCACCATTTCTTTTCATATCATCAGCTATTTGTACTGCATTTACTGAAATAGCAGTGTAAAAATAGGTAAACAATATAATTAGTAATGCAAATGTTAAATTATAAGCCCAGCTCATCGGATTGATGAATGCACCCATTATACCTTGCATTGCTTCATAATTTGGCAAGAACTGTGCAATTGTTGATGGAATAAACATTAATGCCTGAGCAAAAATGATTGGCATAACTCCAGCAGCATTTACTTTTAAAGGTATATACTGACGAACACCTCCATATTGACGATTTCCAACAACTCTTTTTGCATATTGAACAGGAATTCTTCTGGTACCTTGAACCAATAGAATTGTCATCATAATCACAGCAAATAGTGCAGCTAATTCAACTAAGAATATAACCAAACCTCCACCACTTTCAGACAATTTAAAGTTAAATTCATCTTTTAAAGCAAAAGGCAAACGGGCAATAATTCCTATCATGATGATTAACGAAATTCCATTTCCAATACCTTTTTCTGTAATTCTTTCACCTAACCACATGATAAACATAGTACTTGATGTTAAAATTACAACTGAACTGAACATGAAGAAGAAGTCTGACATCACTGCAGGATTTGTAATAGAAACAATAGCCTGAGAATTTTCTGTTTTTAGATTAATCAAGAATCCAATTGATTGAACAGCTGTAATAACAATTGTTAAATATCTTGTAATTTGATTAATTCTTCTTCTACCCTCTTCACCTTCTTTTTGCATCTTCTGGAATGAAGGTACTGCTAAACTCAATAGTTGAACTACGATTGATGCCGAAATATAAGGCATAATACCAAGAGCAAAGATTGAACCACGCGCAAAGGCACCACCTGCAAACATATTGATTAAACCAAATATCCCACCATCAGCTTGTTTAGCTGAACCTTGTAACATGTTTGGATCAACTCCTGGCAAGGTAACATAAGTTCCCAAGCGGTAAGCAAGCAGAAGCCAGAAAGTAAGCGCTAACTTGTAACGCAATTCTTCAATACGAAGAATGTTCTGGAAAGTTTCTATTAATTTCTTCACTTTATTATGGAAGCTTTAAGGTTCAAACTAATTTGCTGAAATACTTCCGCCTGCTGCTTCAATAGCTTTTTGTGCTGCTGAAGAAAAGGCATCTGCTTTAATCTCAAGTGCTGATTTTAACTCACCACGTCCTAAAACTTTCACTAAATCTTTTTTTCCGATAAGCCCGTTTGACAACAGAACTTCACGATCAATTTTAGTTAAGCCTTTTTCAGCGAGTTCTTGAAGTTTATCAAGATTGATAGGAGCGAATTCTACTCTATTTAGATTTTTAAATCCAAACTTAGGAATGCGTCTGTACAATGGCATTTGACCTCCTTCAAAACCACGTTTTGTGCTGGTACCACTACGAGAACCTGCACCTTTGTGACCACGTGCAGCTGTTCCACCTTTTCCACTACCCTCACCACGACCAACACGTTTGCCTTCTTTATGGGTTGAACCCGCAGCTGGTTTTAATGTATGTAATTTCATTTCTTCTTTTTTTTAATTGGGTTTGAGATTACTCTCAATCATTATTAAACTTTCTTTTGATTAAATATTTTCAATCTTTAAAAGATGTGAAACTTGCTTAATCATTCCAAGGATTGAAGGAGAACCTTCAACTTCGATAGTTTGGTTTAATTTAGTAAAACCTAAAGCACGAACTGTACGCTTTTGATTCTCCGGACGATCAATGGTACTTTTTACCTGAGTTACTTTTAATTTTGCCATTGTATTACTCTCCGTTAAAAACTTTCTTTAAACTTACTCCTCTAGTTTGAGCAATGGTATAAGCATCACGCATATTTAATAATGCATTGATAGTTGCTTTTACCACGTTATGCGGATTTGATGAACCTTTAGATTTAGCCAATACGTCTGTAACACCAGCACTTTCCAATACTGCACGCATTGCACCACCTGCAATTACACCTGTTCCATGAGCTGCTGGTTTCAAGAAAACTCTACCACCAGAGTATTTACCATATTGTTCGTGAGGAACTGTTCCTTTAAGAACCGGTACTTTTACTAAATTCTTTTTTGCATCGTCAATACCTTTGCTGATTGCATCGGTTACTTCCATGGCTTTACCCAATCCATAACCTACGATACCTTGACCATCTCCTACTACCACCAATGCTGAGAAACTGAATGTACGACCACCTTTAGTTACTTTCGCAACACGATTGATTGATACAACTTTTTCCTTCAGTTCGATATCGCTGGATTTTACTTTCTTTATGTTTGCTGTTGACATGATTCTACTGCTATAATATTAGAAATTCAAACCTCCTTCACGAGCACCTTCAGCAAGAGCTTTAACTCTGCCATGGTACAAGTAACCATTACGATCGAATACACAAGTTGTTAAACCTGCAGCAAGAGCTTTTTCAGCTAATGCTTTACCAACCATAACAGACATTTCCACTTTAGTAACTTTATCTGCTATTGATCTAGATGATGTTGAAATCATTGTAGTACCATTCAAATCATCAATCAATTGAGCGTAAATTGCTTTATTGCTTCTATAAACCGACAAACGTGGTTTTTGAGCTGTTCCCGTAACGCGGCTGCGAATACGAGCTTTAATTTTACTTCTTCTTGCGCTTTTTGTAGCCATAACTCAATATTATTTAGATGCTGTTTTACCAGCTTTTCTACGTAATAACTCACCTTCGAATTTAATACCTTTTCCTTTGTAAGGCTCAGGAGCACGCAATGAGCGAATCTTTGCAGCAACTTGTCCGATTAATTGTTTATCGGCACCTTCTAAAGTAATAATTGGATTTTTACCTTTATCTTGTTCAGTTTTAACTGAAATTTCTTTTGGAACCTCAAAATAAATATGGTGAGAGTAACCAAGAGTAAGGTCTAAAATATTTCCGTCATTAGTAGCTTTATAACCTACACCCACTAATTCTTGACGTTTTTTATATCCTTGAGAAACACCGAAAACCATGTTATTGATTAATGAACGGTATAACCCATGAAGAGCTTTGTGTCTTTTTTGATCTGTTGGACGAGTTACGAGGATATTTCCGTCTTCCACTTTAACAGTGATATCTGCGTCAACATTTTGTGTTAAAGTTCCTTTTGGACCTTTAACTGTGATTTCGTTTGAAGGAGAAACTTGAAGTTCAACTCCTGCCGGTAATGCGATTGGTGCTTTTCCTATACGTGACATGTTCTTTTCTTTTTAATGATTAATAAACATAACACAATACTTCACCACCAACGTTTAATTTACGGGCTTCTTTATCTGTCATTACACCTCTAGAAGTTGTAATGATAGCGATACCCATACCGTTGATTACTCTTGGCATGTCTTCAACACCAGCATAACGACGTAAACCTGGACGGCTTACACGTTCCATTTTCTTGATAGCTGAAGTTCTAGTAACTGGATTGTACTTAAGAGCAATTTTTATTGTGCCCTGATGGTTTACTACATCTTCGAATTTGTAGTTAAGGATATAACCTTTTTCGAAGAGTACTTTTGTAATTTCCTTCTTTAATTTAGAAGAAGGTACCTCTACGATGCGATGGTTTGCCTTGATCGCATTGCGAAGTCTTGTCAAATAATCTGATATTGGATCTGTCATATGTTTTATTTAATTCCTTGCGAGCAGTTAGCCAAGGCTTTACTCTTTCTCGCTAAGTTGTCTAATGAAAACTAAAGGGCTGCAAATATAGTAATATTCGCACCCCTTACAAATTTTTTATTTTAGAAACTAGATTTGGTAACTCCCGGGATCTTACCCATAAGGGCTAATTCACGGAATTGGTTACGACAAATACCGAAGTCTCTCATGTATCCTTTTGGACGACCGCTTAATTTACAACGGTTTTTCAAACGAACTGGAGAAGCGTTACGTGGAAGTTTTTGCAAACCTTCATAATCTCCAGCTGCTTTTAATGCTTCACGTTTAGCTGCAAATTGCGCAACAGTTTTTTCTCTTTTACGCTGACGTGCTTTTACCGACTCTTTAGCCATTATAATTCAATTATGATTTTTTGAAAGGTAAACCGAACTCTTTTAATAAAGCCATACACTCTTCATCAGTTTTAGCTGAAGTAACGAAGGCAATATCCATTCCATTGATTTTGTTAACTTTATCGATAACAATCTCAGGGAAAATGATTTGTTCTGTGATTCCCATATTGTAGTTACCACG
>CAMDPE010000253.1 GCA_945903795.1 Lutibacter flavus
GTAGTTGATTTAAACCTTCCAATGTCACCGATAGAAGATGTGGTAATTTTGGCTGATTTGAATATCATCTATTTTGATTTGGACAAATCCAATATTCGACCGGATGCAGCGTTAGAGTTAGACAAGGTTGTGGCATTAATGAACAGATATCCTGAAATGGTGATCAGGCTGGAATCACACACAGACAGCAGGGCAGGTGACAATTACAATATGAAACTGTCCGACAGACGTGCCAAATCAACTTACAATTACATCATCTCAAAAGGGATAGATGCTAAGAGAATTCCGAAATATGAAGGATTTGGGGAAAGCCAGTTGGTTAACAAATGTTCCAACGGGGTAAAATGCACCGAAGAGGAACATCAGTTAAACAGAAGAACAGAGTTCATCATCCTAAAAATGAAATAGAAACAAAGAAATAGCAGATTGCGAAGTTTTTTGCAAAAACTTCGCAATGATGCACAAAAAATAGCAGTCGTAACATTCATAACCTTGATTATACTACCGTTGTGGGGACGACAATTTCTCAAGTATTTGTTACGGCTGCTTCTTAACAACAAAAAGCGCATTTTTCATAAAAAATGCGCTTTTTTGTTGTTATAGGTTATCAGATTATAATTAATTTATATGAAAGTATTAATTGTAATTCTTTCTAACTACTTGGCATTTAAAAAACGGAATGCCTGTCTGGATTGACGCGTATTCGATGTCAACTTTAGTTGAAACTAAAAATATAATGATGTTATAGAATTTAAAAAAAAAAGGCAATCTGTTATTATCTAAGTCCAGTTTTTGGCATGGCTTATAAAAGACTAATTGTTGGGCTCTGGTATAATTTCATAGGTTTTTACATTTATTTTTCAATTTAATTGATTAATTTCGAAATCTAAATGCTATAATAATTTATTCGTGAGAGCAAAACTACTTTTAACCCTCTTGTTTTTATTTTCACTAAATAGTGCTTCGGCGCAAGTAGAAGATGCTTGGGTATATTTCAAAGACAAGCCAAGCGAAACTTCTTTTATTTCTTCTCCTTTAACTATGTTGTCACAAAGAGCTTTAGACAGAAGAACACGTTATAATATTGCATTCGACCATAAAGATATTCCTGTTGAAGCAACCTATATTTCTCAAATAAAAAGTGCTGCAGGTATTACCGTAAAAGCCAAATCAAAATGGTTAAATGCACTTCATATTCAAGGATCTCAAGCATCAATTGCTAATTTATTGAGTTTAAATTTTGTTAACACTATTCAATATGCCAATAAATCTTTAAACACTTCAGGAAAAAACGAAAGGCCGGAAAAGATTGTTCAAAAAATAACAAAGTTGAATTTCACAACAGATTTTAATTACGGAAATGCAGCCAATCAAATCCAAATGTTAAAGGGTGATGTGCTGCATCAATATAATTTTACAGGCGAAGGAATGCAAATTGCCATTATTGACGCAGGTTTTCCGAATGTAGATAAATTTGCTGCTTTTCAAAGACTGCGAGATAACAATCAAATTTTAGGAGGCTATGATTTTGTCAACAGAAATGAAAATTTTTATACAGGTAATTACCACGGAATGTCAGTTTTATCAGCGATTGCAGGTTATGTTGACAGTCAATTTATAGGTACGGCGCCCGACGCAAAATTTTACCTATTTATTTCTGAAGATTCTGCAAACGAAACACCTTTGGAAGAAAGTTTGTGGGTAGAAGCTGCAGAAAAAGCGGATAGTTTGGGGGTTGATGTCATTAATACATCGTTAGGATATACCACATTTGATAATCCTAAATACAATTATGTGTACGCTGATATGGATGGAAAAACGACTTTTATTTCGAGAGGAGCTGAAATTGCTTTTTCGCGCGGGATGATTGTGGTTAATTCGGCGGGAAATGAAGGAGATGCAGCGTGGCATTATATTAGTGCACCGGCTGACGCTGCTTCGGTTTTAAGTATTGGTGCCGTGAATGCAACCGGTGTTATTGCCAGTTTTAGTTCTTACGGTCCTACGTCCGATAATCGTGTAAAGCCCGATGTTTGTGCGCAGGGTGCAGGAGTTTATATTATCAATCCATCTGGCACCATCGCCACTTCAAACGGAACCTCCTTTTCATCACCAGTGCTAACCGGCGTCGTTGCTTGCTTGTGGCAGGCTTTTCCAACTAAAACAAATGCAGAAATAATTAAAATGGTAAAAGAGTCTGCCCATTTATATACCAGCCCAACCGCTCAGGAAGGTTATGGAATCCCTAATTTTGAAACAGTTTATAATATTCTTGCTACAAATGTAAGTGATGAGGATACTGATGGGGACGGAGTACTTAATACATTAGATGTATGTCCTGACACACTAGCAGGAACCACAGTAGATACCAATGGGTGCCTCAATTTACCTTCAGATAATTTTAATGTTCAAGTAATTGGTGAAACCTGTAATGGTAAAAATAATGGAAAAATTATTATTACTGCTACTAAAATATACGATTATACAGCTATTATAAATGGAATAACGTCTTCATTCACAAATAATAGTTTCTCTCTTTTAGATTTAAAACCAGGAAACTATGAAGTCTGTATAGTTATTGCTACTCAAAACTACACTCAATGTTTTACTATAGAGGTAGGTGCAGCAACTACTGTTTCAGGGAAAGCTAGCGTGGTTTCAAATACAGCTTCTATTGAGCTAAACCAAGGAACCGCTCCATTCACAGTATATGTTAATGGGGTAGAAAAAATGAAAACAACTAACACTAAAATTGAGGTAGGAGTTCATCAAGGAGATTTGTTAGAAGTGAAAACCAGCATTGCTTGTGAAGGTGTTTTTTCAAAAGTGATAGCAATGGAAAATGTTAATTATGGATATCCAAATCCTGCAGAAAACATATTTAATATAGAATTTCCAAATGAAGTGAATGAAATGGAAATCACTGTTTTTGATTTAGTAGGAAAACGAGTGCTTTTAACTAAGATTGCTAAATTAAACCCATCAATTGATATCTCAAGTTTAGCCAAAGGGTTGTATATAGTTCGATTAAAATTTGGAGACAATCTAAAAACAATGAAAATCATAAAAAATTAAATGGAAAATAGCATCACTAAACTATTTAATATTCAATATCCAATTATTCAGGCAGGAATGGTTTGGAACAGTGGTTGGAGGCTGGCTTCTGCAGTCAGCAATGCGGGCGGATTGGGATTGATAGGCGCAGGTTCTATGTATCCGGATGTGTTGCGTGAACACATTCAAAAATGTAAAAAAGCCACCCAAAAACCTTTTGGGGTGAATGTGCCGATGTTATATCCAAACATTGAAGAAATTATGCAAATAGTTGTGGAGGAAGGGGTGAAAATCGTTTTTACTTCCGCAGGAAATCCAAAAACGTGGACGGCATTTTTACACGAAAAAGGGATTACAGTGGTACATGTGGTGAGCAGTGTTGCTTTTGCCTTGAAATCGGAGTTGGCTGGTGTGGATGCTGTGGTTGCTGAAGGTTTTGAGGCAGGCGGACATAACGGACGGGAAGAAACCACCACTTTTACGTTAATTCCAATGGTAAAGGAAAAATTAAAAATTCCTTTAATTGCCGCAGGCGGCATCGCAACAGGAAGAGGCATGTTGGCGGCAATGGTATTGGGTGCCGATGGCGTTCAGATTGGAAGCCGATTTGTGGCAAGCAATGAATCATCTGCACATATAAAGTTTAAAGAAAAAGTGGTGAATACCCAAGATGGCGATACCTTGTTAACCTTAAAAGAATTGGCGCCGGTAAGGCTGATTAAAAATAAATTTTTTAATGAATTGAGTGAATTGTACAAACAATGCCCAACGGCCGAACAATTGAAAGAAAAATTGGGTCGATCAAGAGCTAAAAAAGGGATGTTTGAAGGTGATTTGGAAGATGGCGAATTGGAAATCGGTCAAATTGCCGGATTGATTCACGAAATAAAACCGGCCGCTGAAATTGTAAAAGAAATTATGGCGGAATTTAACGAAGCAAAGAAATCTTTTTGTTAAAAGCACTTTAGCCGTCATGCTGAATTTGGTTCAGCATCTGCCAAATAGTAATTTCTACCAAAGTTAATTAATCGTATTTCTTTTTGGGTGAAGTTCCCGGTTCTTTTTTTGGCATCGGGCCTCTTAAATGAACGATCAATCCATTCAAGAAATTACGCAAAATTTGATCGCCGACTTCTTTGTATTTTTCGTGGTCTTCATTTCTGAAAAAAGCGCCCAATTCACTTTTTGTGATGTCAAAGTCAACCAGTTTACAAATATTCACAATATCCTCATCGCGCAATTTATGCGCCACGCGAAGCTTTTTAAAAATGTCGTTATTATTTAGTCCCATAGCTGCAAAGATACTTATTTTTTCAATGAAAATTGCGTAAAAAATTTCACGTAAT
>CAMDPE010000254.1 GCA_945903795.1 Lutibacter flavus
TTGGTTTACCAATTTGCGCAAAGGGCAAACTGCTTTCAGGGACAATATCGGCATTCTTTCGGTAAGCAAAGACGGTGTTTTGAAAGTGAGCCCATTTTACCATTGGACAGATGAACAGCTGGACAACTATTTAAGATTGTACCAATTGCCAAACGAATTCACCTATTTCGATCCGACAAAAGTGTTGGAAAACAGAGAATGCGGTTTGCATTCATAAAACAGATAAAATGACAGAGAAATTATTAATAAACGCACTGGAAAACGAAGCAATTTATATTTTTAGGGAAGTTGCGGCACAATTTGAAAAGCCGGTATTGTTATTTTCCGGTGGAAAAGATTCGATAACCCTGGTTCGATTGGCCCAAAAAGCCTTTTATCCGGCAAAAATTCCCTTTCCGTTGATGCATATCGACACCGGACATAATTTTCCCGAAACCATTGCCTTTCGAGATAAACTGGTAAAAGAATTGGGATTGGAATTGATTGTAAGAAACGTACAGGACAGCATCGACCAAGGAAAAGTAAAAGAAGAATCTGGCCGATATTCAAGCAGAAATGTGTTGCAAACAACAACGTTGTTAGATGCCATTGAAGAATTTAAATTTGATGCCTGCATTGGCGGCGCACGAAGAGACGAAGAAAAAGCAAGAGCGAAAGAACGTATTTTTTCGGTACGTGATGATTTTGGACAGTGGGATGAAAAAAACCAGCGTCCCGAATTGTTTGATATGCTGAACGGACAAATTCAGCTCGGACAAAATGTGCGTGTTTTTCCGATTTCAAACTGGACAGAATTGGACGTTTGGACCTATATAGAAAATGAAGATTTGGAAATTCCTTCCATTTATTTTGCACACAAACGCGATATATTTATGCGGGACGGACTTATTTGGTCGGCTTCGGAACACGTGTTTAAAGATGATGAAGAAGAAGTGGAAGAACGGATGGTTCGTTTCAGGACAGTGGGCGATATGAGTTGTACTGCGGCAGTGGATTCTTATGCGGGAACAATTCGTGAAGTGGTGGCTGAAATCAGAGATTCAAGCATCTCCGAACGTGGTGCCAGAATTGACGACAAACGTTCTGAAGCTGCCATGGAAAAACGAAAACAACAAGGGTATTTTTAGTATTGAGTTGTAAATTCTAAGTTTTAAGTAAAGTTTTAAATTAAAAAATGAAAGTTTGGAATTGCAAATTGGTTTAAACTTCATAAAGCAAACAACCAACAGCCAACAACCAACAACCAAAAAAAATGGAAGTATTAAAAATAGCAACGGCAGGAAGTGTGGACGATGGTAAAAGTACCTTAATCGGAAGATTGTTGTACGATACAAAATCGTTAACCGACGATAAATTGGAAGCCATTGAAAAAAGCAGCAAGAAAAAAGGATACGATTATTTGGATTTTTCTTTGGCGACAGACGGCTTGGTGGCTGAACGAGAACAAGGAATTACCATCGATGTAGCCCATATTTATTTTTCAACAGCAACCAGAAGTTACATCATTGCCGATACACCCGGCCATGTGGAATATACCAGAAATATGGTTACCGGCGCCTCAACGTCGCAAGTGGCCATTATTTTGATTGATGCGCGTCACGGCGTGATTGAGCAAACCTATCGCCACTTTTTTATCAGCAATCTGTTGCGGATTAAAAGTGTGATTGTGGCCGTGAACAAGATGGATTTGGTGAACTTTTCAGAAGAAAGATACAATGAAATTAAGGCTGATTTTGAAAAACTGGTGGAAAAAAGTGACTACGAAGACCAAAACATCACCTACATTCCGGTGAGTGCCTTAAAAGGTGACAATGTGGTGGATAAATCGGAGGCGATGCCTTGGTTTGGCGGACAAACATTGTTGGAATATTTAGAGAAACTGGATACCGTAAATATTTATAACAGAGGCAAAATGCGTTTTCCTGTGCAATATGTGATTCGCCCGAAAACAGAAGAATTCCACGATTTCAGAGGTTATGCCGGAAAAGTTTACGGCGGCGACATCAATGTGGGCGATGAAGTAGTGGTGCTTCCGTCTGAAACAAAAACAAAAATTAAGGAAATTTTCTTTAATGGTAAAAAATACCAAAGTGCCGCACGAAGAACTTCCATTTCTGTAACCTTAGAAAACAATGTGAATGTGAGCAGGGGAGATATGATTGTAAAAGTGAATGAATTGCCTAAAATTGAAAAAGCATTTACGGCCACCGTTTCCTGGATGGATGGCAGGCCATTGTCAACGGGTTCAAAATACACGTTGCAACACGGCGTGAACAAGGTCATCGCTAAAGTGAGTGCTATAAATCATAAAATACACCCCGATTTTTCAGGGGTTGAGAAAGATGTCACCAGTTTAAATATGAATGATATTGCTTCAGTGTCCTTTCAATTGAACAAACCCATTTTTTTCGATGCATTTAAGGAACACAGAACGAATGGTTCTTTTATATTGATAGATCCGCAAACAAACAATACGGCCGGAGTTGGGTTTATTGAGTAGAGGTCCGAAGGTGTTGAAAATATAAATTTATTGAGATTAATTCCCCTCTAGAGAGGGGTTAGGGGTGTGTAAAAAACATGAAAAGAAAAAAATAATAAAAACTGGTCAACACTAATCAGAGGAGTACAAATAATTTACAACCACCTTGTTAAAATAGTTCTCCCTTTAGGGTTGGGGAAAAAACTATTTTATGTTGAAAGGCGTCAAAATATCCAACAATCCAAAATACTAAAAATCAAAAAAATATAAAATCTTAAATTCATTAAACCTATGAAATAGGGAGCTTTTTCTACTAACTAAAATCACAAAATACCATGCAAAGTTTCAGAACCGAAATCGAGAATCCGATTGTCGAGAAGGACATTATTGACCTTGAAAAAAAAATCAGTCTTTACTACGAAGGAAAAATAGACGATGCACGCTTCAGAAGTCTGCGTTTGGCCCGTGGCGTTTACGGACAGCGCCAATTTGGCGTGCAGATGATTCGTATTAAACTGCCTTACGGAAAAATTTCAGGGGAACAACTGCGCAGAATTTCTGCTGTTTCCGACGAATATTCCCGGGGCAGGTTGCACATTACCACGCGGCAGGACATCCAGATTCACCACGTGAGTTTAGACAGAACGCCTGAACTTTGGGCTGAATTGGAAAAAGACGATATTACCTTGCGTGAAGCGTGCGGAAATACAGTTCGGAATGTCACCGCATCGGAAACTGCAGGGATTGACAGCAATGAACCTTTCGATGTTTCTCCTTATGCGCAAGCCGTTTTTGAGTTCTTTTTAAGGAATCCCATTTGTCAGGAATTGGGAAGAAAATTCAAAATTTCTTTTTCTGCAACTGATGAGGATACGGCCCTGAGTTTTATGCACGATTTGGGTTTTATCGCCAAAATTCAGGAAGGAGAAATCGGATTTAAAGTGATGCTTGGCGGCGGTTTGGGTTCGCAGGCCCGTTTGGCCGATACTTTGTATGAGTTTTTGCCTTCGGATAAAATAATTCCGGTAACCGAAGCTGTTTTGCGTGTTTTTGACAGGCACGGTGAACGCGCAAAAAGAGCAAGGGCGCGCTTGAAGTTTTTGGTGAAAGAAATCGGTTTAGAGGCCTTTGTGAAATTGGTTTCAGAAGAACAAAAAGCATTGTCAAATACAACAGTAAAAATTGATATTTCCGGCTATGAAATGGAGATTTCAGTGCCGCAATTGTCGGTGCCTTCGGTTAAAATTGAAGACGAAAAGCAATACAATCTATGGAAATTAACCAATGTGATTCCACAGAAACAAAAAGGATTCCATGCCATCGGAATCAAAATCCACCTTGGCGATTTTTATACCGATAAAGCGCGTTTGCTGTCCGATTTGGTTCAAAAATATGCAGCCAATGAATTGCGCCTGACCTTACGCCAAAACATCTTGATTCCTTATGTAAAAGCCGAATTTCTGCCTTTCTTTTATACAGAGCTAAATAAATTGGGTTATGCGGAAGTAGGCTACAACGGTATTTTCGACATCACTTCTTGTCCGGGAACCGATACCTGTAATTTGGGAATTGCAAGTAGCACCGGAATCACCAGAGAATTGGAAAAAGTATTGAAAAATGAGTTTCCGCAGTTGGCCGCCAACAAAGAAATCACCATAAAAATAAGCGGTTGTATGAACAGTTGCGGCCAGCACACCATGGCGAGCATCGGTTTTCAGGGAATGACCATCAAGTCGGGGAAATTGGTGGCGCCGGCCTTGCAGGTACTTTTGGGCGGAGGCGTGTTAGGAAACGGTGCAGGAAGAATAGCCGATTAGGTGATCAAAGTTCCCAGCAAAAGAGGGCCGGAGGCTTTACGAACAATTTTAAT
>CAMDPE010000255.1 GCA_945903795.1 Lutibacter flavus
TTGTTTGGGGCTTTTTAGTTATTATTTGATAAAATGTTTAACATAAATTAATTAATATTAAACAAAATTGTATCTTTGTACCAAATTGAATTATTTCGTTATGGTAAAAAAAGCAGCACTTTTCATTTTTTTATTAAGCCTTTCTATAGGGTATTCACAAAATACGGGTACGGTTAAAGGGAAAGTGATCGATATGCAAACAAGAGGTCAAATGCCTTTTGTAAATGTTATTGTTGTAGGTACTGAGGTTGGCGCCATTTCAGATGAAAACGGCACTTTTATCATTAAAAATGTTCCGTTGGGTTATGTGAAAGTGCAAGCATCTTATTTGGGATATTTAACTGCTTTATCCGAAGATTATTTGGTCACCAATGAAAAAACACCTTTTATCAATATTGAATTGATTCAAGATAATGAGCAATTGGATGAAGTTGTTGTGCAAAGCAAATTATTCAAAAAATCGATAGAAAGTCCGTTATCGAGACAATCTCTTGGAATTGCTGAAATAGAAAGGAATCCGGGTGGAAACAGGGATGTTTTAAAAGTGATTCAATCGCTTCCTGGTGTTGCTTCAAACCCGGGCTTCAGAAATGATATCATTATTAGGGGCGGATCGCCTGTTGAAAATAAATTTTATTTGGACGGCATTGAAGTTCCCGTTATAAATCATTTTCAAACGCAAGGTTCTACCGGTGGCCCGGTAGGAATTATCAATGCCGATTTAATTCGAAATGTTGATTTTTATACCAGTGCTTTTGAATCAAATAGAGGAAATGCATTGAGTTCTGTAATTGAGTTTACGCAGAAGGACGGAAATCCGGAGAAAATAAATACTCGGGCAACTTTGGGAACATCAGATGCCGGGCTCACTTTAGACGGTCCGATAAACGACAAAACAACCTTTATTGCGTCGGTTCGCCAATCGTATTTACAATTCTTGTTTAAATTGATTAAACTTCCTTTTTTGCCAACGTATAACGATTTTCAGTTCAAGTTAAAACATCAATTGTCGGCTAACAGTGAAATAAGTTTTATAGGACTTGGCGCCATCGATAAGTTTACGTTAAATGAAAGCGTAAATAAAAATGTGACCGATGAAGAAACCATCAAAAGAAATCGTTACATTTTAAGTATTGTTCCGGTTCAGGAGCAATGGAATTACACAGTAGGAGCTTCTTACAAGCATTATGCAGGAAATTCTATGCAACAGGTTGTGGTGAGTAGAAATGAGCTGAGCAACAATGCTAAAAAGTATTTTAATAATACAGCCAACGCTTCCGATTTGTTACTTGACTATACTTCAAAAGAAATTGAAAACAAATTTCGGTTTGAAAACACGTCAACTTCAGCAAATAATTATAAACTATCGCTCGGTTTTGGTGCAGAACAGGCGAAATACACAAATACAACATTTCAAAAAATTGCCAATTCGCAGGGCGTTTCTGAAATAGATTTCTCTTCGGAATTGGCGATGTTTAAATATGCGGTATTTGGGCAAATTTCAAAAAAATATGTTCATTCCAAATTGGGCGCTTCCTTTGGATTTCGGATGGATGGTGCCGATTATAATGCCCAAATGCGCAATCCACTCAATCATTTTTCGCCAAGAATTTCCTTGGCATATTCACTTTCAGAAAAACTCACCGTTAATGCAACAGCCGGTATTTATTCTCAGTTACCAACCTATACAATTTTGGGTTATAGAGATGCGGAAAACAATTTGGTGAATAAAAACAACGGATTAAAATACATTCAGGCGAATCATTGGGTAAGCGGATTCGAATTTACCCCAAACAATAGTTCAAAAATTAGTGTTGAAGGTTTTTATAAAACGTATAAAAACTATCCTTTTTCTGTCAGAAACCAAATCAGTTTGGCAAATTTGGGAGCCGATTTTGGTGTTGTTGGAAACGAAGAAGTAATTTCAACTTCTGAAGGAAGGGCTTATGGTTTTGAATTTTTCGCACAAAAGAAGTCTTACGCCGGATTCTACGGAATTTTATCCTACACTTTTGTGGTGAGCGAATTTAAAGACAATTTAAACAACTATATTCCTTCAACCTGGGACAACAAGCATTTGTTGACAGTAACAGGCGGTAAAAAACTAAAAAGAAATTGGGAAATAGGCGGTAAATATAGATTGGTGGGCGGACGGCCTTATACGCCTTATGATATGGATGCATCTTCTGAAATTGCAAATTACGATGTAACCAATCAGGGAATTTTGGATTACAGTCAATTAAATACAGAACGATTTAAAACCTTTTCACAATTGGATCTTCGGATAGATAAAACATGGTTTTGGAAAAAATTCTCCCTGAATTTTTATGTGGATGTGCAAAATATATTAGCCGGTGAAGCGATTGAACAACCATATTTAATTCCGACTTTGGATGCCAACGGAAATAAAATAATCGATGCCAATAACAGCTCCAAATATGTCTTGGAAAGTGTCGAAAACACTTCGGGAACCGTGCTTCCGAGATTTGGCGTTATTTTCGATTTTTAACGATTGTTTACAACAAGTGTATCTAAATTCAAACGAGTTTTAAGCCATTTTTTTAATCTGATTTCTTCTTGTCGTTTATTTTTTACTGCATCAAACCATTCGGCGTTAAATACAGTGATGGTGTCTACTGTTTTAAAATTGGTTTTATAAAGCTTGGAATAGCTTAATTGTTTTAGACCACTGTAATTTATTTGGGCTTCTTTGCTAATTTGTGTAAAAGGAATTTGACCTTTGTAAAATTTGGCCAGTTCAGTTTCCAGAAGTTTAATTTTGTCTTCTTTTTCTTTTAAGGATTCATCTCTGGATGAAATTAATTTTTGATTTTGATTATACAATTCTGTCAGGTTTTGTACCTCATGCATTAAATCGGAATCAACACCTTGTTCAATAATTAATTTTGTTTCATTAAGGCCATATTGCGGCAGTTTGGCTGTCCAATAATTAATTTCTTCCGCAGAAAGCTTTTTGCCATAAACGTAAATTTTCACGCTTTTGTCTTTGTAATTGAAATCTTCAACTTTCTCATCAATAATGCTTACACCGCTCTTTTTTATATCAGCTATTAAATTTGTTGCAGATTGCTTAAACTGATTTATTTTGAATAAGTTAAAAAACAGATAAATACTTGCTGCAAAGACTAAAAATGCTACAAAAGAAGCCATTCGTGCAATCCTTTTTCTTTTGGCAGAATCGAGATATTTAACCATTGGAAAATTTAAAAATTTCACAATTACAAATGCCGCCAAAGCAATAAATATGGTGTTGATGCTAAATAAAAACATAGCGCCGCCAAAATAACTAAAATTCCCTATTGCAAGTCCGTATCCTGCAGTGCAAAGTGGTGGCATTAAAGCAGTTGCAATAGCAACGCCAGCAATGGTATTTGTTTGTTTGCTTCTTCGGCTTATGGCAATAATCAATGCCAAACCACCCGCAATGGCAATAAATACATCACGAACATCGGGTGCTGTTCTTGCCAAAAGTTCAGGTGTTTCATTTCTGAATATTGGAATTAAAAAGAAAAGAAATGAGGTTAACAAACTTAGCCCTACCATAACGCCTAAATTGGAAAGGGAACGTTTTAGTGTGTCAATATCATTGGTGCCTATAGACAATCCTACTCCCAAAATCGGTCCTAATAAAGGTGATATAAGCATCGCGCCAATCACAACAGCTGGGGAACTGATATTTAATCCGACAGAAGCAATGATAACGGAAAAAATTAACACCCAGGCAGTATGGCCCTTCATAGAAATATTTTCCTTTATATCTATAATGGTAGCTTCCTTATCTGTATCATGATTGATATCCAACAATTCAAATAAAAATTGTTTTATGGTTGCCCAAGCTTCTGCTAATTTTTTATTTTCAGCCGGCTTCAAGTCTTTTTCGTCTTCCATAATTACATTTTTTGGTTTTATTCTAATAAGCACCGCAATTTTATATAGTTGTTTTGGGCGTTACCACAAGGGTCGGGCTTTTCGCTGCAATCTTTTTACGCTGAAAAAGCGCAAAAAGGTTTTACGCTGCAATCCCTAACGCAAATGCTTTTGTAAATAGAACTTAGCCCGTTTTTTTAAACAAAATCTTTTCCAAATTCGTTTTTTACTGCGGAAGTGATTTGTTTTATATCTTGTTCTTTATCTTTTGGGCAGATAAGAATCACATCATCTTTTTCAACCACAATATAATCATTTAATCCTTGAATTACCACGCGTTTTTTAGATTGTGTTTTTACGATATTATTGGCTGAATCTATGTAAATAACTTCACCGCCCAAGGTGGCGTTTTGATGAGAGTCTTTTTTTAATTCATTATACAAGGAACT
>CAMDPE010000256.1 GCA_945903795.1 Lutibacter flavus
ATTTTGATTGTGTAATAATGCTTTTTTATATTAATTAAAAACGGATTTGAGATGTTTTCACAAAAATCATATAAAATTTTGTGCCTTTTCCTATCACACTGTCATTTTTAATGATAATCGGCGTGCACTCCGATCTTGAAACAATGCCGTCCTGATTTTTAGGCGTTGAGAAATACCATAAAATGCTAATTTCCTTTTTGTCTTTGTCATTGGTCTTTGATATAAACTCAGGCTGTATGAATAATTGGCTTAAAGCTTTCATTTTTCCAATTTTTGGAACTTTTAAAATAATTGGAGAACCCATAATTTCTTTCACTTCAGTAAGGCTGTGGCCATTTTCAACTTTTGAAATTTTGTTGTTTTGTTCAGCTAAAAAAGCACTAAAAGTAGGGTAGTTTTTTTCTGTAGCTTCTTGTGCTAGCAAAGCAATTGAAAACATCAATAAAATTAAAATAGTGGAGATAAAAGTTCTTTTCATAAGACCAATATACAAAAAAACCTTAAAAACAACGAGATTCAAATATTTTGAAAAATTTTGAAAATCAAAAATCAATAATGACGAATTTTTAGCTGAAATATGTGGTAATATGCTATCTATTTCAATAAAAAAAGGAACTGCATTTAAGCAATTCCTTTTTTATTTATATTGAAATGATAAATTAAATCAAATCGATTTTTTATTTCCCCAACTCAACAAACAAACCTTCTTCTGTGTTGTTTATTTTCGCTAAGTTTCTCTTGGTCAAATCTTTAATGGTTTTATCCCATTTTTTATTGCTGAAGCCCGATTGCGTTTTTAAGTCGTTCAACAACATTGGGGAATTCGTTTTTAAAATGTTGAAAATTGCTTTTTCATCCTCGCTCATTTCCACCGCTTTTTTTTCTGGTCTCATCTGTGGAAAAAACAAAACTTCTTGAATGGAACTGTTGTTGGTCATAAACATCACCAAACGATCGATCCCAATGCCAATTCCCGATGTTGGCGGCATTCCGTATTCCAATGCACGTAAAAAGTCTTGGTCAATAAACATCGCTTCGTCATCACCTTTTTCGGTCAGTTTTAACTGCTCTTCAAAACGTTCTCGTTGTTCTATCGGGTCGTTTAACTCAGAATAAGCATTTGCCAATTCCTTGCCGTTTACCATCAATTCGAAACGCTCGGTTAAAGCCGGATTTGTGCGGTGTTCTTTGGTGAGCGGACTCATCTCTTTCGGATAATCGGTAATAAATGTTGGCTGAATATAGTGGTGTTCGCATTTTGACCCGAACAATTCATCGATTAATTTACCAACGCCCATGGTTTCATCTACGGCAACACCCACTTTTTTGCAAACTTCTTTCAAGGCAATTTCATCCATTCCGGCAACATCAAAACCGGTATGTATTTTTATGGCTTCTAAAATTGGCACTCTTGCATAAGGCGCTTTAAAACTCACCATATTTTCACCAATCTTAACTTCGGTGGTTCCGTTGCTGTCCATCGCTACTTTTTCCAACAATTCCTCGGTCATATTCATCATCCACAGGTAATCTTTATAAGCAACATACAATTCCATCACTGTAAATTCTGGATTGTGGGTTCTGTCCATTCCTTCATTTCTGAAATCTTTGGAGAACTCATAAACGGCATCAAATCCGCCAACAATCAATCTTTTTAGATACAATTCGTTGGCAATCCGCAAATATAATGGCATATCCAATGCATTGTGATGCGTTTTAAATGGACGCGCGGCTGCGCCACCCGGAATTGGCTGTAAAATAGGCGTTTCCACTTCCAAATAATCTCTTTTGTTGAAGAAATCACGGATGGAATTGGTAATTTTTGTGCGTTTTATGAAGGTTTCTTTTACGTGATCGTTAACAATTAAATCCACGTAACGCTGGCGATATCTTAACTCGGCATCAGAAAAAGCATCGTGCACTTTTCCATCGGCATCCGTTTTTACTACAGGAAGCGGACGCAAACTTTTTGACAACACCGTAAGCTCCTTTACATTTATAGATTCCTCACCAACTTTCGTTTTAAAAACTTCGCCTTTAATGCCAATAATATCGCCCATATCCAATAATTTTTTGAATACGGTGTTGTACATCGTTCCTTCAACATCAGAAGAAATTTCATCGCGGTTGATGTAAAGTTGCATTCTTCCGCTGGCATCTTTTAACTCGGCAAAAGAGGCTTTTCCCATAATTCTTCGGCTCATCATTCTTCCAGCCAAAACAACTTCTTTCCCTTCAAAACCATCAAAATTTGTCAAGATTTCCTTTATGGTTGCGGTGGTTTTAAATTCTTCAGCAGGATAAGGGTTGATACCCAATTCACGTAACTTTTGTAAGGATTCTCTTCTTATTATTTCAAGTGGCGATAATTGCATTTCAAGGTGTTTTAAAATTACTTTTTATTGATAGGGAGCAAAGATACAATCAATTCAGAAAAATTGGCAATTTCGAAAGAAAAAGTGTTTGGAATTTGAAATCAAATAAAAATTAATATATTTGCGTATCGCTGTGTTGGCGATTTAGTTGTGTTGTTTTGGCGTTTTTAACGCCAAGGTTTTTTAAACCAATGGAAAGCTTCCCGATATCCGGGACGCTTTTTTTATTTTATGACTGGTTATATTTATTCCGAAATTCCAAAAAGAACATCTTTATATTCCCAAAAAGTCGCAATATACATTCCGGCAAACACCAAACAAACCACCAATTTAAGCAAGGTTGAAGATAAAAATCCGATAAACGAACCCACAGCCGCTTTAAAAGCTTTCTTGGAATCTTTGTGATCTTTTAGAAGTTCGCCAAAAAAAGCACCTAAAAAAGGACCCGCAATAATTCCAAGAGGACCGAAAAAAATCCCGAAAAGAAGCCCGACCATTGCGCCATTTACGCCATAATTGCTGCCACCGAATTTTTTTGTCCCAAGTATTGGCAGCACATAATCTATGATAGAAACCAATATGGCAACACCTAAAGTAATTCCCAAAACTGTCCAGTCAATTGGAATTGCTTTTGTCAGATAGAGCAGGAGCAGTCCAAACCAACTGGCCAAAGGTCCTGGTAAAACGGGTAAGACTGAACCAATAATGCCTGTTAGCACAATTAAAAATCCGATGATAAGCAGCAAAATATCCATTATGCTAATTTATGGTATAGGTGGATAATTTGAAAAGAATATTTATAAAGTTTTTTATTTTTCAACTAAAAAATTAGTTTAAACTAAATATTTAGTTATATTTGTATTGTTGAACTAAAAACTTAGTTAAAAAATGGAGATACAATTGACAAAGGCAGAAGAGCAATTTATGCAGATTCTATGGACGTTGGAAGAAGCGTCCGTACAAGAAATTATAGACCAATTACCTGAACCTAAACCAGCATATAATACTGTTTCCACCATCATAAGAATTTTGGAAACCAAGGATTTTGTTGCGCACAAGGCAAAGGGAAGAGGTTATATTTATTTTCCGCTGGTTTCAAAAACAAATTATAGTAATCAGAGTTTGCAAAAAATTATGGACGGCTATTTTGGTGGTTCTTTCAAAAGTATGGTTTCGTTTTTTGTAAATAAAAATGATGTTGATTTTAAAGAATTGGATACCATATTGAAAATTATTAACGATAAAAAAACTGAGCGATGATTAATTACATAATTCAAATGTTGCTTTTTCAAACCTTGTTTTTAGCAGTTTACGATTTGTTTTTACAAAAGGAAACATTCTTTAAATGGAATAGAATTTATTTGTTGGCAACGCCAGTTTTGTCATTTATTATTCCATTGCTGAAATTTGAAATTTTTCAGAAAACGGTTCCGCAGGATTATATGGTGTATTTACCGGAAGTGGTCATAAATCCGCAGGTTTATATTGAAAACAACACACCTTTTGAAACTTTTCTTGGAATTTCAACCTTTATTTTTTATGTGGGAATAGGCTTATTTTTCATCTTATTTTTGGTTCGGCTGACCAAAATAGTAAAGCTAATCCAGACAAGTAAAAGCATTAAAAAAGACAAGTACACATTAATTGTTCTGGATGAAAAACAAGCAGCTTTTTCGTTTTTCAACTATATTTTTATCAACAGCCAGTTATTGGAAAAACAGGATTTGCAAATAATTCAACACGAGTTGATTCATTGCAAACAAAAACACACGTTGGATTTACTTTATTTCGAATTCTTGAAAATTGTATTGTGGTTTAATCCGTTGGTATATGTTTATCAAAAGCGAATTACCTTGTTGCACGAATACATTTCGGATGCCGAAGTTGTTAAAGAAACCGATAAAAACTCCTATTTCAATAGGTTGTTATCTGAAACTTTTAGTATTGAA
>CAMDPE010000257.1 GCA_945903795.1 Lutibacter flavus
TCAATAAATATTTTCAGACAAACAATAAAAAAGAATTGACCACCGAGTTTAACAATTGGCTTGCCAATGAAAAAGGAAAATTTATAAAGAAAAATCCCATAAAACCGGTCACAAAAGTTGAAAAACAAAAAGTAAAGGTTGAAAAACAAAAAGAAGAAGAAAAGCTTAAAATCACTGAAAAAGAAGTGATGGTTGAAGTGGTAAAAGTTAGAGAAATTCAGCAAAAAGAAGCCGTAATCACCGCAAAACAAAAATCGGATTACGTATATAAAGTAAAGGACAGGGTGAAAATTACTGGATCAAATTCAACCGGAACTATTGAAAAAATAGAAAAAAACAACGCTTTTATCAACTATGGTTTTTTCACCACCAAAACCACTTTAGGCAAATTGGAATTGGTGGAATCAGCAAAAAAATAATGAAACCATTATCATTTTAAATGTTGAATTTCAACATAACAATTCAACAGTTAAACTTTTAAACAATTTATTCACTTTCATAACGCTCCATTTCACGATCGTAAAAAGCTGTGGCTTCTTCCATTAAACCTGAAACCATTTCGGCAAGTTCGTTGGCGTCATCGCCTTCCAAATCTTCAAACCATTCAATTTCATCATCAACCAAATTGATCACAAATCTTGGAAACTCGGTATGCACCACAAAAATAGCATCCAAATAATCGGTATTGTCGCCCAATAAAAATTTAGGTAAGTTCATATTTTTCTCGTATTAATTTTTTAGACAAATAGTTAAATCTTAAAAACAGCATAATTGCCGAACTCGTTAAAGCGGTCAATAAGCCAATCCATATGCCAAAGGTACCCAAATCTGCAATGCTGCCAAAATAAATACACACCGGAAATCCAATAATCCAATAAGCAATAAAAGTCAGTATAGAAGGAACATTCACATCTTGCAATCCACGCAAAGCGCCTAAAATCACCGCTTGCAATCCGTCCGATAATTGAAAGATTCCTGCAATCACCAGCAAACTGGATGCGATGCCAATCACTTCCAAATTATCGGTAAACATCCATGGCAAAATATCTTTTAAAAGTATAAATCCAACACTAAAAATAGACATTACAATCAATATCAACAAAAAGTTAGAAAATGCAATGCGCCGCAATTCCAGATAATTTCCCAAGCCTTTTTGATTGCCGACTCTTATAGTGGCCGCCGCGCCAATTCCCACAGCAATCATAAATGTGGTGGATGCCATTTTTATGGCAATTTGGTTTGCAGCCTGCGGATATGCTCCCAAAGTTCCTGCCAATAAAACGGATGCGGTAAACAAACCGACTTCAAAAAGCATTTGCAATGCGGTTGGCAAACCCAATTTTGTAATTTTTAAAAATATGCTGCTTTTTAGTTCCCCAAATTTTAGTCGGTTCATATAAGCTGCAAATTTTTTCTTTTTCTTTAAAACCATGTATAAAAAAACCACCATCACAATTCTTGAAATCAACGTACCCAAAGCGGCGCCAATCAATCCCAGTTTCGGGAAAATCCAAAAACCATAAATCAGTGCAAAGTTTAAAACCACATTTACAATATTGGTGATAATGGTGGCGTACATGGAATATTTAGTTTCAGACAAACCATCGGCAAACTGCTTAAATCCCTGAAAAATCATCAAAGGAAGCATAGAAAGCGCCACAATTTCATAGTATGGAATTGCCAGCACCACCACTTCTTCAGGCTGATCCAAATGATACAATATCGGCTTTAATAAAAACAGCATCACCACCATCACAATTCCCAAAATGGTTGACAAAATCAAGCCATGCTGAAAAATTCCCCTGCCTTTTTCCACATTACCCTCACCATCCGATTCGGCAATTAAAGGCGTAATGGCAAATGAAAAACCAATACCAATAGAAAGTGCAATAAAAACCAAACTGTTGCCAAGCGAAGTCGCCGCCAATTCAACCGGCCCCAACTGCCCCACCATAATATCATCAATCAGCCCAACCAGCAAATGCCCCAAAGAACCCATCATAATTGGCGTGGCCAATTTTAGGTTTTTAGTAAACTCCGAGGTGTAATTTTTAAGTTTCAAAACAGTCAATTTTTAAGGCGCGAAGATAAAGAAATTTTTTAGCAAAAATGTTTGATTTATGATTTACGATTATAGATTATTAACATTGATAATTTGGGCATTCCCTTTCGGTCCGCGCTTTACGCTAAATCTTTTTTTTCGTTTCACTTCAAAAAAAGGATATCGCTGCAATCGCTAATGCAAATTGAATTACGAATAACAATTTATCTTTATTGCAACCTATCAAAACTTTTAATATTGAAGCTTCATTTTCCTGCTTTTAATATTGAATATTTAACTTTTAACATTTAGTTTTTTAAACTAACTTTACACTTCATTTAAAAACAAGAATTATGACAAAAATAACATTAAAAGGAAACCCAATAAATACGATTGGAAAATTACCTAAAGTCGGCAAAAAAGCACCAAAATTCACCTTAATAAAATCTGATTTGTCAAAAGTGAAATTGGCCGATTTTAAAGGTTCAAAACTAATTTTAAATATTTTCCCAAGTTTAGATACTGGCACTTGCGCTGCGTCCGTAAGAAGATTCAACAAAGAAGCAAGCGAACTTGAAAACACAAAAGTTCTTTGTATTTCACGCGATTTACCTTTTGCACAAGCACGTTTTTGCGGTGCTGAAGGGTTGGAAAATGTAATTACATTATCTGATTTTGCCAAAGGAAAATTTGGTAAAAACTATGGATTGACAATTGCCGACGGACCTTTGGCAAATTTACACTCAAGAGCTGTAGTAATTGTAAACGAAGAAGGTGTTGTGACTTACTCAGAACAAGTTCCTGAAATTGTTGATGAACCAAATTATGAAGCAGCTTTAAAAGCTCTTTAAATATGAATAATGAACGTAATTTTTTTCTAAATCGAATAAATTCAGTAAAATACGCTGCTAAAGGTTTTTGGATTTTAATTACTTCAGAACTCAGTATCATCGCCCAAGTTGGCATTGGCTTCATCATGACAATTATTGGGTTTTTAATGGATCTTTCTGCTACCGAATGGCTATTTCAAATTATGGCAATCGGACTCATTTTGGTAGCAGAATCTTTAAATACTGCCATTGAAAAATTAGCGGATTTTATTCATCCTGACTATCACAAACAAATTGGCCATATTAAAGATGTTTCAGCCGGGGCCTCATTTTTTGCCGCAATAATTGCCGTTATTATTGGTTTAATTATTTATGTACCCAAATTTTTAACCTAAATTAACCACAGTCGCATTAATTTTATATTTTTGTGAGATAATTAATTGAATGGCCAAAACTACTAAATCAACCGTTAAAACACCCAGAAAGCCTCGTTTTCAAGGAATAAAAGCGTTTTTTGAAAATCGACTCACACAAACAATTTTAGGATTGTTTCTGATGCTTTTTTCAATTTTTTTGGTAGCCTCTTTCAGCTCCTTTATAGTAAACGGGCAAGAAGATCAAAGCCAGCTTTCTAATTTTGCAGACAAAAATGTCTCTGTAAAAAATCTATTGGGAAAAATTGGCGCAAGTTTAAGTCAATTATTGGTTGAAAATGGTTTTGGACTTGCCACTTTTTATTTACCGATATTGTTATTTTTTACAGGATTATTGGTCTTTTTTAAAGGTGGTTTAAAACGTATTAAAAAATATTGGTTTTGGGGAATATTGGGAATGCTTTGGATTTCCATCACTTTGGCTTTTTTAGTACCGAAAAATCCCATTCTTGGAGGTGTTGTAGGTTTTGAATTGAACAATTACCTTCAACAGTTTTTGGGTAAAACCGGACTGCTTCTGTCGCTGCTATTCTTACTGATTTCCTATATGGTCATCCGATTTAAATTGACACCAGAATTGGTTAAAAGCAATTTAAAAAAGAATATAGACGATATTCAAATTGAAGTTGATCCTTTACAAAACGTTGTTCAAACAGTTACAAAAGCTGAAGATAAAAAAGAAGATGAATTCAAATCTCCACTTGAATTGTCTCTTGAAAATTTAACGCCAATATCAACAGTTCCTGAAAATTATTTGGACACGGAATATGATCTTGAAGATGATTCAGATTTTGTTCCGGATTTAAAATCAGAAGCCGACGTAGAAATCGCCGTAGAAAAAATTGTTGAAGAAAACCGTGTGGATGAAAACTTATCAAACCAATTGGTAAAAGATTTTGGTGAGTTTGACCCAACCTTGGAATTAAGCAATTACAAATTTCCAACCTTAAATTTACTGAGAGATTATAATGAAAGCATCTCGGTGGACCAAGAAGAATTAGAAGCC
>CAMDPE010000258.1 GCA_945903795.1 Lutibacter flavus
ATCACTGTGAAATGTTTCAGTAATCAGGTTTCCTTCATCATCTAAAACTCTTTTGTCGGTTAAAGTAAGCGTAATACCTTTATTTAAAAAGGAAAGTTCCCGCAACCTGGTCGCTAAAGTGTCGTAATTAAATTCAATGGTTTGCGTAAAAATAGTGGAGTCGGGCAAAAAAGTAACCAATGTTCCCTTGTCATTGCTTTCGCCAATTATTTTTGCAGGATACAAAGCTTTTCCTCTGGAATACTCTTGCTCCCAAATTTTTCCGTCTAAATATACGGTAGCTCTTAAATGTTCCGATAGTGCATTTACCACAGAAACACCAACACCGTGCAAACCACCCGAAACTTTGTAGGAATCTTTGTCAAATTTACCACCGGCGCCAATTTTGGTCATCACCACTTCAAGCGCCGAAACGCCTTCTTTTTTGTGCATTCCCACAGGAATTCCACGCCCGTTGTCTTTTACGGAAACCGAATTATTTTCATTTATAATTACATCTATGGCGTCACAATGGCCCGCCATCGCTTCATCAATAGAGTTGTCAACCACCTCATAAACCAAATGATGTAATCCTCTTAAGCCAATATCTCCAATATACATGGACGGACGCATGCGCACATGCTCCATTCCTTCCAACGCCTGAATACTATCGGCCGTATAACTATTTTTTTTAGGTTCTTCACTCATATTAAAATCTATTTTTTTGGTAAATTTTATAACATACAAATATAAGAAACTGAGGAAGTATTTAAACGAGTTTTATGGATGTGCTGTTATAAGTTATCAACAATTACTTATTAAAAAAAAGTGTCTTAAACAGGCTAAAAACAGGCTATAATAAGGTAATATGTATATTTTAAAAGTGGGTATGGCACAAAAAATTGAAAATGCTTTAAATGAAGTTATTTGCGTTCATAAAAGTTTAATTTATAGTCTTTTTAGACGAAAAAATAAGAATTATTTGTGCGTTTACGCCGAAAAGGCGGTCGGGCTTTCCACTGCAATCTTTTTTTCGATGAAAAACCTCAAAAAAGTATTTTCGCTTTAATCCCTAACGCAAATTGATTTACGAATTACGATTTTTTGATTTTACCCTTAAACTTGCTTGCTGCTTATTGCCTGTTTATCTTATTTACTAGTTATAAAATCATTTTGTTCAGAAAAAATCACACAAAGTATTATGGTTTATTTATTTAATATTATTTTTGCGGATGCAAGACAAGGTACTTATTTTAGATTTCGGTTCGCAATACACACAATTAATTGCCCGAAGAGTGAGAGAACTCAACATTTTTTGTGAAATTTTTCCTTTCAATAGTAAAAATTTTAAGGTCGAAAATTACAAGGCGGTTATCCTTTCCGGCAGTCCGTTTTCTGTAAGAGCAGATGATGCTCCACATCCCGATTTATCAATGATAAAAGGCAAAAAACCTTTGTTGGGCGTATGCTATGGCGCGCAATTTTTGGCACATAATTTTGGCGGAAAAGTGGCAGCTTCAAATACCCGTGAATACGGCAGGGCAAATCTTTCTTTTGTAAAAACGAATGAACAATTTTTTGAAAATGTGCATCTGGGAAGTCAGGTTTGGATGAGCCATAGTGATACCATTGTCGACTTGCCCGAGAATTGCGAGTTAATTGCCAGCACACACGATGTTGAAAATGCGGCTTTTAAAATTAAAAATGAAGATACTTTCGGTATTCAGTTTCACCCGGAAGTTTACCATTCAACAGATGGCATAAAAATACTGGAAAACTTTCTGGTAAAAATAGGCGGCGTTGCACAAACCTGGACACCAGATTCATTTGTGGAATTGACCGTTGAAAGTTTGCAAAAACAAATTGGCAGCGACAAGGTTGTTTTAGGACTTTCCGGTGGTGTAGATTCTACAGTGGCGGCAGTTTTATTGAGCAAAGCCATTGGCGCCAATTTATATTGTATTTTCGTAAATAATGGTTTGTTGCGGAAAAATGAATTTGAAAATGTATTGACCCAATATAAAGGAATGGGGCTTAATGTAAAAGGCGTTGATGCTTCGGCACGTTTTTTGAAAGCGCTAGCAGGAGAATCAGATCCTGAGGGAAAACGTAAAATAATCGGTCGGGTTTTTATTGAAGTTTTTGATGATGAAGCGCATGCAATTGAAGATGTGAAATGGCTGGCACAAGGCACTATTTATCCTGATGTGATTGAATCAGTTTCAGTAAGCGGCGGACCATCAGCAACAATTAAATCGCATCACAATGTGGGCGGTTTACCCGATTTTATGAAACTTAAAATTGTGGAACCGTTGCGAATGATATTTAAAGATGAGGTGCGCAGGGTTGGTGCAACTTTGGGAATTGATGCTGAATTGTTGGGAAGACATCCTTTTCCGGGACCAGGTTTGGGCATTCGGATTTTAGGAGATATCACCGCAGAAAAAGTGCAAATGTTACAGGAAGTGGATGCTATTTTTATAAACGGATTGAAAGAATGGGGATTGTATGATAAAGTTTGGCAGGCAGGAGCAATGTTATTGCCTGTAAACTCAGTAGGCGTAATGGGTGATGAAAGAACGTACGAAAAAGCAGTGGTGTTGCGCGCAGTGGAATCAACAGACGGGATGACCGCCGATTGGGTGAATTTGCCTTACGAGTTTTTGCAAAAAACCTCGAACAAAATAATAAATGGCGTTAAAGGCGTTAATAGAGTAGTGTACGATATTAGTTCCAAACCGCCGGCAACAATTGAGTGGGAATAACCTACGAATAAATTTAAAATCATTTATGAAAAGAATAACCCTTTTATTAGTATTACTTATTTTGTTTTCGTGCATCACCTTAGCGCAGCAAAAAAAATATGTTTCATATACCGTTAAGAAAGGAGAAACTATAAAAAGCATTGCAAAAACATATCATATAACTTCCAAAGATTTACTGCAACTTAATCCCGATATAAGCAAAAATATAGCGCCAAATATGGTTATCATTGTCCCAAATTTAAATTTTGGTAAGCAAGAGGTAAATCCGGAAGTAAAAGAAAGTAATGGCAGCAAAAAATTATACAATGTTTTGCCAAAAGACACGCTATACGGCATTTCTAAAAAGTTTGGAATCACCATAGATGAATTAATAGCTGCAAATTCTCAGATATCGGAGGGTTTAAAACCAGGAATGGAATTGATAATTCCTGAGCCAGGAGCAACCTCAATCAAAACAAACGATACGGTAACCTATGAACTTCATACGGTTGTAAAAGATGACACAATGTATAATTTATCAAACCGTTTCCAAGTTTCTCAATCTGAATTGTTACGATTAAATCCGGAACTTTCAGAGGGTTTAAAATTGGGAATGACCTTAAAAATGAAACCGGTTAAAAATTGGAATGCAACAAAGTCGGTATCAAATGAAAATAATCTGGGGAATGAAAAAAATGTGACAGTAAAAAGAGGCACACTTAAAGAAAATATAAATTCTATAAAAGAAATTAATCTGGTTGTATTGCTGCCATATAACTTAAATAAGTTATCAGATTCTACAAAAATTGAAAATTTTGGTAAAAATAATTCTGTGTTAAATATTGTTACTGATTTCCATTTAGGGGCAATAATGGCAATTGATTCCTTAAGAAATCAAGGATTAAACGTTAACGTTAAGTTTAGAGATTCTGAAAATTCTACACAAAAACTTCAATCTATTATCAATAAAAATGAGCTAAAAAATGCTGACGTTGTGATAGGACCATTGTATTTTGACAATGCTTACTGGCTTTCAAAACATATTGATGTGCCTATTGTGGTTCCTTTATATTCAAAAAATCAGTCTGCTAATTCAGCCAATAACTTGGTGAAAGCAGCGCCAGAAGATGAATTGTTGCAAATTGAGTTGCTGAGGTATTTGGAAAAAAATTATCGAGGGGAAGATATTGTTGTAATTAACGACGGAAAACCTGAATCAAAAACTAAATTATGGCAAATTGTGAACAGGCTAAAAACGTTTAAGAACGTTAAAAACATATCGGTTGTAAAATCGGAATTTGGCTATATTTCCGGAGGAAAAATTTCAGAAAAATTAACTAAAACAACAAATAACTGGGTGTTTTTGGTAAGTGATGAAATGGTTACAACGGCTTCTGCAATAAATAGTTTAAAAGCTTTGGCTGATAATTATGCAATAACATTGATTGCATTGGATAAAGGGAAAAACTTTGATAGCGTGGATAATAACCTTTTAGGGCAATTGAATTTTATGTATCCTTCCAAAGATTATTTGGATGTTGATGACGCTAAAGTCAATAA
>CAMDPE010000259.1 GCA_945903795.1 Lutibacter flavus
GTAGGTATTTTAGGATATCCGGAGTTTATTGACGGCGGAATTGTCACCTCACCAAACTTGGCTTTCTATGATGAAAAAGGATTTGGGATCGAAAATGAAGGAGTTGCACCGGATATCGAAGTTGAACAATGGCCTGCGGAAGTTATTCAGGGAAAAGATCCCCAATTGGAAAAAGCCATCGAAGTTGTTTTAGAACAGTTGAAAGCCAATCCTCCAAAAAAGATGGAAACGCCGCCTTATCCTATTAAAACAAAAAATTAAATAATTAATTTAGAATTTTTTAAGATTATAATTTAAAACAGAATGGTATGTTTAGTAAGCTTAAGTTTATTTAACATACCATTTTCCATAAATTGATAAAAAGTTATTCACGCTATTTTATTTTTCAATTTGAAACCCAAATTACCTGCAGTATTATTTAGTTATTTAGCTAGTTCAAAATAAAAATTAGATCCTTTACCAATTTTACTTTTTACACCCAAACTTCCTTTATGTTCAATAATTATTTTTTTTACAATAGCCAAACCTAAGCCACTACTTTTCTCTCCATCTGTTGGTTGAGTACTGGTTTTTTGAAAGTAATTAAATAATTTCTCTTGTTCATCTTCTTGAATTCCTTGACCTTCATCTATGATTTCTGTCTTTACCATATTTTTTTCTGTTACGGAAATGCATATTCGAATGTTGCTTTTTTTATGAGAAAATTTAATGGCATTGGTTAATAAATTATTAATGACTTCACTTAAATAATGCTCATCAAAATTAAAATATAATTCCTCATAAGTTGTTTCGAGTTTAATAGAAATATCCTTCTTATTCGCAATTAATAAATTAAAGAATATCAATTTTGATGTGAATTCAATATAATTTTGAAATTTAAGGGAAAGCTCAATTTTACCGGATTCAATTTTAGACATATCCAATAAGTTTCTGAGCAACTCAAGTGAATCTTGGCTTAGCTCTTTAATATAGGTAAGCATTTTAATCGATTTAGAATCTAATTTACTAATGTTATTGTCTGTCAAAAGTAAATCCGCAAAAGAAAAAATTGCACCTATCGGATTTCTTAGATCGTGGGCAGCAACACCAATAAATTTATTTTTCTCTTCATTCAATTTTTGTAATTCTTCATTTAATTTTAAAACCCTTTTATATTTTTCTTTTAAATTTAACACTAAAAATCCAATGATTAAAAATATAGAAAGTCTCACAAAAGCATTCCATATTGGGTTGAAGAGATTGGAATATTCTTGCGTATATAAATCAACAATAAACCAAATTATTGCAGCGAAAATCGCATTTATTGTAAGTAACGTTTTTTCTGATTTATTATAAAATGAGATTAAAAAAATTGGAATTAAATAGGCCAGTAAAAAAGATACTTCTGAACCTGTTATATAATCCAAAAAACCAATAAAAGAAAGAAGTGCAAAAGAAAATAAAGTAATTAAAAATTTATTTTCCAATTTCCCGAAGTGAGCCACGTTTGTGCGATTATATTTTAGCATATTTACTAAAATCAAACAAATATAAATGGTATTAATTTAATTCTCGACAATTTAGTCAATATGTTTAAAGATACTCGTCTACTGCTTAAATTCAAATTTTTAATTTTAGCAAAAATATTTAAGATTCACAATTTATATTGTTATTGCTCTAATATTGCTAATTTGGTTTAATTTTTGAATATTGCATTTAACATGATTGTCATTTTTAAATATATCATTCCGAAGAACTATTCCGGATTAACTATTTTCCCTTTTATCTTCTTAAGAAATAAGAAAAACATCAACGACGTATTTCTTTTAAACCACGAAAAAATTCATTTAAAACAACAAATTGAATTGCTTTGGATTTTCTTTTTTGTTTGGTATTTTATAGAATACATCATTCGATTTTATCAATATAAAAACCATGAATTCGCCTACAAAAACATCAGTTTTGAAAAAGAAGCCTATAAAAATGAGCAGGATTTAAATTATTTAAAATCAAGAAAATTCTTCGCTTTTTTAAAAAGTTTGTAACTATTTTAAATATTCTTTGAGCTTTGTGCTGCTTTTTTGACTTTTCGTTTGGTTATTATCAACAGAAACATTTTACAGTTAAAACCTCAAAAACCGCCGATTAATTAATACTTATTAATTTTCGTTAAATTGCGGCATACAATTAAAAACGAAATGGATACAATTACACCTTATAAACCAAAAAACAAAGTTAGAATAGTTACAGCCGCTTCTCTTTTTGACGGTCACGATGCCGCCATTAATATTATGCGAAGAATTATTCAGGCTACTGGCGTTGAAGTGATTCACCTGGGGCATGACAGAAGTGTTGAAGAAGTGGTAAATTGTGCCATTGAGGAAGATGCCAACGCAATTGCAATGACTTCTTACCAAGGCGGACATATAGAATATTTTAAATATATGTACGATTTGCTTCAGGAAAAAGGCGCTCCGCAAATTAAAATATTTGGCGGCGGCGGAGGTGTAATTCTTCCTGAAGAAGTTAAGGAATTGACCGAATATGGAATTACGCGTATTTATTCCCCAGATGACGGCAGAAGCATGGGTTTGCAGGGAATGATTAATGATATGATTTCACTTTGCGATTTCCCAACAGGTGAAATTGTTGATTTTTCAGTTACCGATTTGGCGAAAAAAAATCCGATGCAATTGGCGATAGCCATTTCTGCCGCTGAAAATTTCTCAGAAAAACATACCGATTTCATCAATGAAATTAAAACGGAATCAAAAAAATCGGAAACGCCGGTTTTGGGAATTACGGGCACCGGCGGTTCAGGAAAATCGTCTTTGGTGGATGAATTGGTAAGAAGGTATTTAAAAGATTTTCCGAAAAAAACAATCGCCATTGTTTCTGTTGACCCTTCAAAAAGGAAAACTGGCGGCGCTTTGTTGGGAGACAGGATTAGAATGAACTCCATAAAAAACGATCGTGTTTATATGCGTTCACTGGCCACACGCCAATCCAATTTGGCATTATCCAAGCACGTGAGCATTGCTGTTGATATTTTAAAAGTTGCCAATTTTGACATGGTGATTCTGGAAACTTCGGGAATTGGGCAAAGCGACACCGAAATTTTAGACCATTCTGATGTTTCTTTGTATGTGATGACCCCAGAATATGGAGCCGCAACACAATTGGAAAAAATTGATATGATCGATTTTGCCGATGTTATTGCGCTCAATAAATTCGACAAACGCGGTGCTTTGGATGCCTTGCGCGACGTGAAAAAACAATACCAGCGCAACCATAATTTGTGGGAAAGCAGCATTGATGCTATGCCGGTTTACGGTTCCATCGCTTCTCAGTTTAACGACCCGGGAACCAATGAATTGTATCAGGTGCTCATCAAAAAAATTAACGAAAAAACAGGCACTCATTTTAAAAGCACTTTTGAAGTTTCTGATAAAATAAGCGAAAAACAATATATTATTCCGCCAAACAGGGTGCGTTATTTGTCGGAAATCACCGAAAATAATCGCGCTTACAGCAAAAATGCACTAAAACAAAAAGAAATTGCCCAAAAACTCTTCGGAATTTTTAAAGCCATTGAATCGGTTTCAAACATCAACCTGAGTGCGGATGAAAAGACTTTTCTTTCCCAAATTGGCGTAAATGAAGAGCAAATTCTGAAACAAGTTCAGAATGACGACACAAAACTATTTTTATCACTTTTGTTCAAAGAATTTGCACGCATAAAAATGGATTTGAATCCTTACAACTGGGAACTTGTTTTAAATTGGGAATCCAAAAAGCAAACCTATAAAAATGAAGTTTTCACTTTTAAGGTTCGTGGAAAAGAATTAAACATAAAAACACACAGCGAATCTTTATCGCACACGCAAATTCCTAAAATTTCTCTGCCAAAATATGAGGCTTGGGGCGATTTATTATTGTGGACTTTAGAAGAAAATGTTCCCGGTGAATTTCCTTATACCGCTGGGCTGTTTCCGTTTAAAAGAACGGGCGAAGATCCTGCAAGAATGTTTGCCGGCGAGGGTGGACCGGAACGCAGCAACCGACGTTTTCATTACGTGAGTTTGGGACTTCCGGCAAAACGCTTGTCTACCGCATTTGATTCCGTTACTTTATATGGAAATGATCCTGATATTCGTCCGGATATTTATGGGAAAATTGGAAATGCAGGGGTTTCCGTTTGTTGTTTGGATGATGCAAAAAAATTGTATTCAGGGTTCGATTTAACAAACGAAATGACTTCAGTTTCTATGACTATTAACGGTCCAGCACCAATGATGT
>CAMDPE010000260.1 GCA_945903795.1 Lutibacter flavus
TATCACGGACCCGGACAATTGGTTGGCTATCCAATTTTGGATCTGGACAATTTTTTTACCGATATTCACAAATACCTGCGATTTTTAGAAGAAGTTATTATTTTAACATTAGATGAATACGGTATCAAAGCCGGAAGAAGCGCAGGCGAAACCGGAGTTTGGCTTGGCGTTGGAACGCCTTTTGCAAGAAAAATTTGCGCTTTGGGCGTACGAACCAGCCGTTGGGTAACCATGCACGGTTTTGCGCTGAATGTAAATACCAATTTGGGCTATTTCGACAATATTATTCCCTGCGGAATTAAAGGAAAATCGGTGACTTCTATGGAAGCCGAATTGAATGCGAAAATTCCTATGGATGAAGTGAAAGCGAAGATTTTAAAACATTTCTCCACGTTGTTTGAAGCAGAATTTGAGGAATTTAATAGGTAAGAATTACGATATAATATTTACGATTATTCGCTAGCGCGAGCTTCCAGCTCGTGACTGTGAAAATTTATCAGTTTAAAGAAGCACGAGCGAAACGCTCGCGCTAAAAACTTATTCTTCCTCATTAAAAAACACCTTATAAAACATCATTTTTTTCTCTTCATCGTAGCCTTTTTCCAGGTATTCACTGGATGCTTCTGGCGCGTCGATATCGAGTTTTATCACAATGTTGGTGTCTAATTTAATTTCGGTTTTAATCTTTTGCTTTTGCTTTTTGAACACCGCTTCAGAAACCGTAAACTGATTCCGCACCAACACATCATTCAACGTTTCATATTGCTTTTTATAGTCGTCGAACTTCGACTTTTGTTCCTCATTTTCCTCAAAAATATTTTCCTAAAAATCATCGATATTCACCAATTCATTGGTTTTGAAAAAGTCTACCGCACGTGCCAAAAACGTATTTTTTTCTTGAATTCCCAACTCTTCCTTGATGACTTCTTCAGAAAACTCCTTGCACATTTCCAGGTAATTTTTGGTGTGCTGGTTGTTATCATCGGCATATTTTACATTCAAAAAGTTTTGAATCCAGTAAAGCGAGTCGTAATTATTGGTGTCAACGCTCAACACCACTTTCCCTTCCGAGTCGGTTGTGTTGACAATTAAACAACCTTTATCCAGTTTTTTGGTGCTGATTCCCTTTTGAACATACACATCCAGACTGTTGTTTTCCATATGCGTCTGAAAAAAATCGAGCTTGTTTTCAATCTTAAAAATCCCCAACGCCTGCGTAATCACTTCCTTATATTCCACATCTTCAAAAAGTGCGATAATGACGTCACCCGTTTTTATTTGAGCAGAATTGGATTGCTCATACAAGTGATTCACAATATGCCTAGAAACTTCAATAAACGATTCCGCATCCTTAAAAACCTGGGCTGCATAGCTGTTAATTTCGTTCAACTCAATGCTTGCGTGGTGGTTAAAACGATAACTTTCCGTCACAGCGCCAAAAGGTTTCAGTAAAAAAGGTTTCATCAATTCATAACTTTCCTCATCAAAAGTAATGGCGCTTTCAGAAAAAATATTGTTAGCGCTGTTGAATTTATTCCCCACTTTATGGATAATCAATTTTGAAATGGCGGCTCGGGTTCTTTTAATCATCTGTTCGTTTTTAACAAGGGCAAATGTATCATTTTAATGGTAATTTTTTGGAGGAATTTCAAAAACAAGGGTATTAAAATTAGTCATTTGGGCGTTCCCCTATCGGGTCGGGCCTTCACTACTCGCTTCCCGTAAAAACGGATAAGCTCAAACATACCGTTCAATCCCTAACGCAGCTTGAGTTAAAAATGATTAATCCCAAATCGACCTTTAATAGTCTAACCGCAAATATCGCAAAGGAATACGCAAAGATCGCCAAGCATTTTAAATAAAAATTTCCTTGCGCACTTTGCTATTTTTTATTTGCGTCCTTTGCGGTTAAAAATTTATCGAATCAAAATTACTACAACATTAATTTCAATTGCTCCGGCAGCAACCTGAAAGATTTCCGGTGATAATCAGTGATGCCAAATTCCCGAATGGCATTTCGGTGAAAAAGCGTTGGGTAGCCTTTGTTTTGTTTCCAGTTGTAGTTTGGAAATTCGAGATCCAGCTGTTGCATAAAATCGTCCCGGTACGTTTTTGCCAAAACCGAAGCCGCCGCAATGCTCATAAATTTGGCATCTCCTTTTACAATGGTGGTGTGCGGAATATTTTTATACGGCTTAAATTTATTTCCGTCAACAATAATATGTTCAGGTTCAATCGCCAGTTTTTCAATGGCTAAATGCATCGCCAAAATGGAAGCCTGTAAAATATTGATTTCATCAATTTTTGCTTCAAAAACATAAGAAACGCCATAAGCCAAAGCATATTTTTCGATAAAAGGCCGCAATATTTCGCGCTGTTTCTCCGTCAATTGCTTCGAATCGTTTAGCAAAGGATGGTAAAAATCGGCAGGCAATAACACTGCGGCGGCCACTACCGGACCGGCCAAACAACCTCTGCCCGCTTCATCGGTTCCTGCTTCAACCGTATTTCTTAAAAACCATTTTTTAAGGGCCATAAACTAAATTGAATGGATAATTAATGATATATTAATGTTTTGCAACGTACGTAATTCACAAAATTAGCGTTATTTTCTAAGGAGAACTTCCATAAATTTACTTTTATTATTATCATTCAAATAATTTACCTTTGTTGCTTTATGTATTTTATGAAAAAATTATTCGCAGTATTATTTTTTGGTTTTTATTTGATGACCGTTGATGCTCAGATTATGAGACAGGAAGAAGGCGGCGGCGTATTTAAATCCGACAGCACCACGTTTAAAAATGAAGTGCAAATTAAACTCAGTGGAAAAACCAAATATACCGATTACAAAATAATCTCTATAAACAACGACACAACCCTTGTTGACACTACGCTAACCATCGCTAAAGATTATAAATTCAACTACATCAGAAAAGACAATTTTGAACTCTTGCCTTTTGCAAATCAGGGACAAACTTATAATAAACTGGGCTATAATTTTAATAATAATTCGCTGTTTCCAACCATTGGAGCGAGCGCAAAACACTATAATTATTATAAAGTTGAAGATGTTTATTATTATGATGTTCCAACGCCTACTTCCGAATTTATGTATAGAACCGGATTGGAACAAGGTCAGGTTTTGGACGGCTTTTTAACAATGAATACTTCCCGTCAATTGAATTTTTCTATTGCTTATAAAGGATTGCGTTCTTTAGGAAAATACAGGAATTCCTTGGCAAGCCACGGGAATTTCAGGACTTCCGTTAATTATCAGTCAAAAAATAATTTTTATTTCCTAAAAGCACATTATATGTCGTTCGACTTGTTAAATGATGAAAATGGCGGATTGACAGAAGAATCCATTGCTTATTTTGAAAATAACGACCCTAATTATACTGATAGGGGCCGCTTAGAAGTGAATTATGTAGATGCTGATAATATGTTTGAAGGAAAACGCTACTTTTTGGATCAAAATATTACTTTATTTTCCCAAAAAAATAAAACTGAAAAGTACAATACAGCCATTTCAGCTAAATTTAAAGCATATAATTCTGCGCTAAAGGCAATAGATATTTTAAAAAAAGATACTATTTCTTATAACATAAAGTCTAAAATTAGCCCTTCCCCAAAAAAAACCGATGCTACAAAAAGATTACCTAACAAGGAAAAAGACATCATCAATAAAACAGATTTTAATAAGAAAAATCCAATTATAAAAATTGATTCATTATCCAAAGAAATACCTTTAAAGTTAGCAGACACCCTCAAACTTGATTCAATTCGCGCACTAAAAATAAAGAAAATTGACTCTTTGTTGATCGTTGCTTCCGGACTTAAAGTTGATTCAAGTCAATTTATGACTGTTGACAAAAACAGAAATTACAGCCTAAAACTCGGACATACTTTTATGTATGAAACCCAGCATTACCGATTTAGACAAACTGCTGTAAATGCTATTTATGGCGAAGCTTATGACAATATTATTGAAGATCATACTTCTTATCAGAAAATGAATAACGAAGCTAATCTACAATTTGAAGCCCCTTATGTGGGAGTTTTGAGGGCAAAAGCAAATTACTTCAATTACAATTATCATTACAGCAGTATTTTGTATTTGGATACTGAAACCATTTTTGAAAAGTTGAAAGGGAATGTCATTGCCGTTGGCGCCGATTGGAAAACCAACTTTGGAAAATTATTTCTGAATGCCGATGCAAGCTCTATCATTGCGGGCGATTTAACAGGAAATTCCA
>CAMDPE010000261.1 GCA_945903795.1 Lutibacter flavus
AAAATATAGTCTTGGGCTTCATCAACAGAAATTGGTTCCCCTAAATTATTTACATCGGTGGTAATAAAGGCGGTTTCAAGTTCCATATCCAAAGCTTTTGTTGGTCCGAAAACTGGTTGGGTTTCACCATTTGGCAAAGTTTGTCCGTATGGCCTGCGAATTTTTGTGCCAGAAACAACTACAGACGAGGCACGCCCGTGATAACCGACCGGCATGTGAAGCCAATTTGGCATCAGCGCATTGTCGGCGCCTCTAAACATCACCCCAACATTGGTGGCGTGTTCTTTGCTCGAGTAAAAATCGGTATAATCGCCAACGCTTATCGGCAGCAACATTTCTATCTCATTGACGTCGAAAATAATGACTTCCCTGTGTTTTAAATTGTCTCTTAAACTTGCGTTTTTTGCATCAAACACTTCTGCAATTCTATTTCTTACCAGTCTCCAGGTTTTTCTTCCGTCGGAAATAAAATCGTTTAAGGAATCCTGCATAAACATATCATCGGTCAATGGAATTCCTTCAAAATACCCCAATTGATGGAAAGCACCCAAATCAATGGCGTATTCGCCAATTCTGGTTCCAATGGTTATAATGTCATCTTTGGTGATAAAAACGCCAAAAGGTATATTTTGAATGGGAAAATCGCAGTTATCTGCTACATTTAACCATGATTTTCTTGTTGGATTGTTTGCTGCTATTTGCATATATGTAAACTATTAGTAGTTATTATTTTCTTATCAAATATAGAAGTTTATTGTTAAAAGCAAAATGAAATTCCTATTTTTGCAGAAATTTTAACTTTTAAAATCAAATTTAATGCAACGTGATCAAATTATCTTCGATTTAATACAAGACGAAAAAGAAAGACAAACTAACGGTTTGGAATTAATTGCTTCGGAAAACTTTGTAAGTGAACAAGTTATGGAAGCTACTGGTTCTGTTTTGACCAATAAATATGCAGAAGGATATCCAAACAAACGTTATTATGGCGGTTGCGAAGTGGTTGATGTTGTTGAACAAATTGCGATTGACAGGGCAAAACAACTTTTTGGCGCAGAATATGTAAATGTGCAACCGCATTCCGGTTCACAGGCAAATGCAGCGGTTTATCAGGCTGTTTTAAATCCGGGAGATAAAATTTTAGGTTTCGATTTGTCGCACGGCGGACATTTAACACACGGTTCTCCGGTAAATTTTTCAGGAAAATTGTATAAAACGTCTTTTTATGGTGTTGAAAAAGAAACCGGTGTTTTAAATTATGACAAAATTCAGGAAACTGCCACCAAAGAAAAACCAAATTTAATTATTGCAGGCGCTTCGGCGTATTCAAGAGACATAGATTTTAAACGATTTAGGGAAATAGCAGATTCTGTTGGTGCCTTATTGATGGCCGATATTTCACATCCTTCTGGTTTAATCGCCAAAGGAATTTTAAATGATCCAATTCCTCATTGTCATTTTGTGACTACCACAACGCACAAAACATTGCGCGGACCTCGTGGCGGAATTATTATGATTGGAAAGGATTTCGACAATCCGTTCGGACAAACATTAAAAAACGGAACGTTGAAAAAAATGTCAGCTTTAATTGATTCTGCTGTTTTCCCTGGAAATCAGGGCGGACCGTTAGAGCACGTGATTGCAGCAAAAGCCATTGCATTTGGAGAAGCTTTAACTGATGAATTTTTAGCATACCAAATTCAGGTGAAGAAAAATGCAGCGACTATGGCTGCTGCTTTTATGAAAAAAGGTTATGAAATTATTTCTGGCGGAACAGACAACCATATGATGCTGATTGATTTAAGAAACAAAAATATTAGCGGTAAAGATGCTGAAAATGCCTTGGTAAAAGCTGATATTACCGTAAATAAAAATATGGTGCCTTTTGATGACAAATCTCCTTTTGTAACTTCAGGTATCAGAATTGGAACTGCAGCGGTTACAACCAGAGGCTTGAAAGAAAATGATATGATTGCCATCGTTGATTTAATTGATGAAGTTATTCTTAATTATGAAGATGAAGCGGTTTTGGAAAGTGTTGCCGAAAAAGTAAATGATATGATGTCGGGTTTGCCGTTATTCGCAAAATAGATAGCATTTTAAATAATATAAATCCCGTCTTGAGCGGGATTTTTTATGCCTGCAAATTTTTTGTTAAATCTCAACAAAACTGCCATATTTTGCAATTTTTTCACTAAATTAGAGAATTGGCAATCAAACTTTTATCAGCAAAATGTCAATTTCAATCTGTATTGATTGGCGATCAATTTAAATGCTATAAACAATTTTGAATGCATCATTATTATTGTAATTAATTTTAAAATTAGTAATATGGAAACAGTAGAAGGAATTACATCAATGCCAAGAATTGGAGACAAAGCGCCCGAATTTAAAGCAGTTACAACGCAGGGAAATATAAATTTTCCGGAAGATTATAAAGGAGAATGGGTTATCTTATTCAGTCATCCAGCCGATTTTACGCCAGTTTGCACCTCAGAATTTATGACATTTGCTTCTTTGGAAGATAAATTTGCCAAGGCAGGTTGCAAACTTGTTGGTTTGTCTATAGATGGCTTATACAGTCATATTGCCTGGTTGCGTTCCATAAAGGAAAAAATTGAATACAAAGGAATGAAAAATATCGAAGTAAAATTTCCTTTGATTGAAGACATTACTATGGAAGTTGCCAAAAAATATGGAATGATCCAACCAAACGAAGCTTCAACAAAAGCAGTAAGAGCCGTATTTTTTATTGATCCTAAAGGAATTATCAGGGCAATTATTTATTATCCTTTAAGTTTAGGAAGAAACTTTGATGAATTGTATAGGGTAGTTGTTGCCCTAAAAACGGCCGATGAATTTGGCGTTGCAACACCAGCCGACTGGAATCCGGGCGATGATGTTATAATTGGTCCTGCAGGTTCTTGCGGAACTGCACAAGACAGAATGGAAGGCAAAGAAGATATGGATTGTAAAGATTGGTATTTCTGTACCAGAAAAATTGACAAAGAGTTGGTTTTAAGCAAAGTTTTAAAAAACTAAATGAATAAAAAATCCCGCTTCGAGCGGGATTTTTGCTTTTTGCTATTCTTCTAAATCTTCAATATCCTCAGCGCGCTCAATAATATTTTGGGGCAATGATTTTTTGGATTTTGCGCCCATTTTCTTCAACTTTTCAACACTTATGATTAAATTCCCTTTTCCTTCAAAAAGTTTGTTCATAGCGCCTCTATATTCTGCTTTCGCTTCATCCATTTTTTTACCAACATTGGTTAAATCGGCAATGAAACCTTCAAACTTGTCGTACAAAGCCCCAGCCTGGCGTGCGATTTCTATGGCGTTCCGCTGTTGTTTTTCATTGTTCCACATAGAATCAATGGTGCGCAACGTAGCCAAAAGGGTAGTAGGCGTCACAATCACAATATTTCTCTCAAATGCTTTGTTGTACAATTGATTGTCAGTATTTAAAGCCACTGCAAATGCAGGTTCTATAGGAATAAACAACAAGACAAAATCGGGCGATTCAATTTTGTAAATATCCTCATAACGCTTTTCGCTCAATTGTTCGATATGGCGTTTCAGGGAATTTACGTGTTCTTTTAAAAATTGTGATTTTTCATAGTCGTCATCACTATTTACAAATTGCTCATAAGCCGTTAAGGAAACTTTTGAGTCAATGACCATTTTTTTGCCGTCGGGCAAATGAATCACCACATCGGGAAGTATTCTTTTTCCTTCCTCATTGGTAAAACTTTGTTGCACAAAATATTCCCGGTCTTTTTCCAAACCCGATTTTTCCAAAACGCGCTCCAATACCAATTCTCCCCAATTTCCCTGCGTTTTACTGTCGCCTTTCAACGCTTTTGTCAAATTGATGGTGTCTTTGCTCATTTGCAGGTTTAAATCTTTTAAACCAAGTATTTGCTGACGTAAAGCGGCGTGATAATCGATGCTTTCTTTATGCGTATCTTCTACTTTTCGCTCGAAAGTCTGGATTTTTTCCTGCAGCGGACTTAAAATATTTTTTAGGTTTTCTTTATTCTGCTCGGTGAACTTAACCGATTTCTCTTCCAATATTTTACTGGCCAATATTTCAAATTCTTTACTGAATTTTTCCTGTAATTTTTCAACTTCAGCTTTATTTTCCTGTAGCTTTTCTTCCAGATTATGAAACTCAGAAACCTTCTGAGCCAACCGAATATCTATCTGGTGCTTTTCTTCATTTAAACTATTT
>CAMDPE010000262.1 GCA_945903795.1 Lutibacter flavus
GGTCACCTTTTACCAAATTTAACTGTTCCGTTAGGTAAAAGGCCAATTTATTGCCTAATGAATTCAACTGCAAATAGCTTAATGTATTTCCGGTCTCATATTCCTTTAAAGCAATTTTATTGGGCGAATAAACCGCCCACTTCGCCATCCAATCCTGTTGCCAAACTTCCATTGTTAATTTATAATTTAAATATTGTACCCGCAAAAGCCAATCCGCCACCAGAACCTATAAATAATACAGTATCCCCTTCTTTAATTTTATTTTTTTTAATGGCTTCATGGTAAGCCATTGGAATACAAGCCGATCCTGTATAACCGTAATTATGCATAATGGTGGTTGTTTTATCCATTCCAACGCCTAAAATATCCAACGTTTCTTTGATGCTGTTGATGTTAATTTGAGTGATAAAATAGTGATTGATGTCGTGTGGTGTTAAATTTATACGCTTACATAAATCTATAATCATATTACTCCAAATAAGAGAATTCAGTTCCTTAGGAAATTTTTTTACGAATTTTAATTGATGATCACCGGTTTTTAAATTGGCTTCTGTCGTTGGACTGTGTGTTCCACCGCCGTAAATGCCCATCCAACTGCTGTATTCGCCTTTTGTTTTTAATTGTGACGCCAACATTCCGGCGCCGCTTTCATCTGATTTTAAAATGACACCTGATGCACCATCAGCAAACAAGGTAACCGTTTTTTTATCTGTTTTATTCAAGTGTTTCGACATCGCATAAGCTCCTAACACCAAAATATATTTATAATTATTATCGGCTTGAATATATTTGGCTGCCACATCCAAAGCAGTCACAAATCCCGAACAAGCCGAATTTAAATCGAAAGTTCCGGCATTTATAGCTCCCAAACGATCTTGCACAACGGAAGCTGTTGAAGGCGAAATATATTCCGGCGTATCGGTTGATATAATTATTAAGTCTAACTCTTCAACTTTTACATTGGCATTTTTCAATATTTCTTTGGCTGCATTTACACATAAATCGGCTGTAGATTCATCATCTGCACACCAACGTCTTTCAAAAATTTGTACATTTTCGCGCAACCAAGTGTCCACGTCTTCGTGCAAAATTTCATTGAAATAACTGTTGGGAATCACCTTTTTCGGCACATACATTCCCGAACCTATTATTTTTGCATTTCTCATATATATGTTTTGTAGTTTTATTAACTGCGTTTTAAAATTGAAACCATATTTGTTGCTCCCGAGCCGCCAATATTTAGCACCAAAGCTGCATTTGCATTAGTTACCTGGGCGCCAATGGCATTGTTTGTGAGTTGTTTGTGCAACAATGCGTGCATAGAAACCCCCGTTGCACCAACTGGATGTCCTTTTGACTTTAATCCACCAGATGGATTTACAACACACCTTCCGCCCAAATAAACATCTTTATTTAACAAGGCTTCAAATTCATTACCTTTTTTTGTCAATCCGATAGCGCTATAAATAAGCAATTCGGTAATGGTAAAACAATCGTGAACCTCAGCAATTTGAATGTCATCAATAGTCATTTTAGCATGTTTAAAAGCTTTTTTTGTTGCTTCAGCAGCACCATCAAGAAAATAATTGCCTCTTTTGCTGTCTACTATATTTAAATAATCACTTGCGGAACTTGTAGCAACAATTTCAACGGAATTGCTCTTTTTTTCTGCCGATAAAATTACGGCTGCTGCTCCGTCGGAAATAAGCGAACAATCGTGCAGACGCAATGGATAGGCAATCATTGGGTTTTTTTCTTCAGGTAAATTTAAAAGCTCCTCTTTACTGCGCGATTTCTGCAAATGTGCCAGCGGATTTTGGCTTCCGAAATGATATGCTTTTGATGCTATTTCTGCTAAATATTCTTGCAATTGATCCAAAGAATAGCCATAATGGCTCATCCATCCTTTACCGTATTCGGCAAACAAACCGGGAAAAGTGTAACCCATAGCACCTTCTTTTTCCCAGTATGAAGCTTTTGCAAGCGCAAGTGAAGTATCTTTAGTATCCAAAGAATTCATTTTTTCAACACCAACCACCAAAATTTTATTTGCTTTACCCGATTTGATGGCCATTTCGGCCAAATGAATTGCTGTAGTGCCTGAAGCACAAGCATTTTCGGCCCTATACATTGGTTTAAATCGTAATTCCGGTAAAATATTTACGCCATAAGGTGCAATATGTTCCTGATTGTTAAAACTTCCACCACTATAATTACCAACAAATACCGCATCAATTTCTGTGATATCAATACCTGCATCTTTAATGGCGCCTTTGGCAGCTTCTTCATACAAACTATAAATGGTTTCTTCTTTAAGATTGCCAAATTTTGTATTATATGAACCTATTATGTGAACATTTTTATTCATTTTTCAATATTTTTTTGTTGAGTAACCAAGCAATAACTAAGGTAGGAAAAATAACAATAATTATTGACAATGTGGCTGTTACAGATGGATTAGCGTATGTAAAGCCAAAGTCTGGAAATAATTCATCACCAAAAAAGAATAAAACAAAGTGTGTTATTACAGCAAGAATTGAGGATGTCCACACCAGTTTGATAGGAGAATTATTTAACAAAACGCCAACCAATAAAGGCGCTAAAGTGGCCAAAACCAATCCGTAAACACCAACCTGACCAAAAATACCCAATAATTTAGGCGGATTTATATTAACGGCGAATACCAAAATCGCAATTACAACCAATACCACGTGACTAGCCCTAAATGCGAGTTTCATTTTTTGTTCTTCCGGCATTTTCTTTTTACTGAATTTGTCAATTAAATTGATCACTAAATCATTGGCTGTTATTGTGGAAATACTCACCAACAAACCATCCAACGTTGACATTGCGGCAGCTAACAATACGATGCTTACCAATGTAAAACTCCAGTCTGGAAAAACATTCATTAAATAAACCGTCATAACCAAATCTTGCCTAAACTCTCCTGTAGAAGGATCTATTAATTGTGCTGGGTCAACAGCAACATGAGCGAAGAAACCAGCAGAAACTAACAATAAAAATATCAAAAGCACAATACCAACTACAATAATATAATTTCGTACATCCTTATTTGTTTTAACATACAATGCTTTTGTTAAAATATGAGGCTGGCACACCAAAGCCGCGCCAATAAAAAATCCAGCAATATAGGTTGAGAAGAAATCGTTAAACAATTTTCCTTCAGGGTTTATAAGTTTCAGCAAGTTTACATCTTCCTGTGAAATTTGTTCCCAAAATCCAGGATTATGGGTTTCCATTATCAGCTCAATTCCTGTCCATAATATTGCAACTGATGCAATAATCATTAAAATTCCTTGAAAAACGTTGGTATATACGTGGGCATAAGTTCCTCCCAAAAAAACGTATCCTGTAACAAAAATTAAAGTAATTAAAAGTGCCGTTATGTTATTTACTCCCAGCAATTTTTGCATAACTATAGAAATTCCGCCAACCAATAATACCACAAATGCAAAAGACAATAAATTAATAAAGGCGAAATACAGTGAAAAACCTTTGGATTGATATCGCTTACCAATCCAATCAGGAATAGTTAGTGCTTTCATTTTTTCGCCAATAGACCTAAACTTAAACGATAAAATAATAAGCATAATCATAAATCCTGAATAGGTGCCTAAAAACATATTTATCCAGGCTGATAATCCATCAACATAAATAAACCCAGGATTTATAATAAAGGTTGCTGCTGAAGCTGTGCTTGCCGCTAAAGTTATCCCAACAACAATTGGAGACATATCTCCTTTCCCTATCGCAAAACTGCTAAAACCATCTGTTTTTTTATAACCAATCCAACCTAAATAAGAAGTTCCAATCATATAAATTGTAAAAAGAATCCAAGCTAATGTCATTATTTTTTAGTTTAAAAATTTTGTAATTGCTGAAACTGTTTGTTTCGCTCCTTTGCCAAATAACATAGTTACGTGGTTTCCTGCCACTGCAACATAGCTGCAATTTTGCATCATATGAACCGTTTCCATCGCATGTTGTCTTGACACCAACACCTGATTATTCACAAAAGGTTCTGTTCCATTTATAACAATTGAAGGCTGTTTTATTTGAGTGATTAGTTCTTCCCAATGAATACTGGGATTTAAAACAGCCTCAACTGCTTGTTGAATATGCTCGAAATTTGATCTTGACTCAATGCCATTTTCAGTTTCTTTGCAATCA
>CAMDPE010000263.1 GCA_945903795.1 Lutibacter flavus
ACTAGGTTTTGAAAAATAATCACCATCCGTACCATATGCAGCTCTGTGCGGTTTTGCCGTTAATGTTTTCGGTTTGCTGTCCAAATAGCCATAGGCGTTTTGCTTTTCCAAAATTTCATTTAATAAATAGGCAGAAGCGCCTCCCGGAACATCCTCATCAATAATAATAAGTCTATTTGTTTTTTTAATACTTTTTAGGACATCTTGATTGATGTCAAAAGGCAACAGACTTTGAACATCAATCAATTCAATATCAATATCAACCTGTTTTAAACTGTTTATTGTGTCTTCAACCAATTTTAAAGTGGAACCATAAGAAACTACGGTAATATCAGTTCCTTTTTTGATGGTTTCAACAACGCCGATGGGTGTTTTAAATTCGCCTAAATTGTTGGGGAATTTTTCTTTTAGACGGTAGCCGTTTAAATTTTCCACAATTAATGCTGGTTCATCGCATTCCAATAAGGTATTGTAAAATCCTGCAGCTTTTGTCATATTTCTTGGAACCAAAATATTCATACCTCGTAACAAATGAACAATAGCGCCCATTGGTGATCCGGAATGCCAGATTCCTTCCAAACGATGACCACGGGTTCTTACAATTAACGGCGCTTTTTGTTTACCTACAGTTCTGTAATGCAGCGTGGCCAAATCGTCACTCAATATTTGAATAGCGTATAATAAATAATCTAAATACTGAATTTCGGCAATTGGCCGCAATCCTCTCAGCGCCATTCCAATTCCTTGTCCAATAATGGTTGCTTCCCTAATTCCTGTATCTGCTACTCGCAGTTTCCCGTATTTTTCCTGAAGACCAACCAGTCCTTGATTTACATCACCAATATTTCCTGCATCTTCTCCAAAAATAAACAAATCTTTATATTTTGAAAAAAGGATGTCAAAATTTTCTTTTATGATAATTCTGCCATCAACCAACTCAGCATTTGCATCAAAAGTTGGCAATACTTCTTTAACGTGGCTTACTTTTTTGTCGCTTTGGCTGTATAAAAAGGAGCTGTAGTTTTGTTGTTCTGTTTTTATATAATTGACAATCCAATTTTGAAGTTGTGTTTTTTCTGCAGATTTTTCCTCCCTGACATAAACAATAGCTTTTCTGGCTGCAACTAAAATATCTTTTCTTGAAGTGTCTAAAACAGCCGCCAAATCATTTTTCAATTTAATAATAAAAGGTTTGTTATGGCTTTTTGCAGAAAGATTTTCCAGTAATTGTATTACCTTGGTTTTCTCCTCTTTCACCGGATTTAAAAAAGCATTCCAAGCATCTCTTCTGGCTTGATTGACCTCTTTTTTCGCCTCTTTTTCAATGACAATCAATTCTTCTTCTGATTCAACAAAGCGAAGCAAGTTATTGTTACTGTCTTTTAATTCGAATTCAATAATCCAGTCGCGCATTTTTGCCAAACAGTCGTTTTGTTTTTCCCAAATCAAACGTTCTTTGGTTTTATAGCGTTCGTGAGAACCTGAAGTTGAATGGCCTTGCGGCTGTGTTAGGTCTTTTACGTGAATTAAGACAGGCACATGTTCTTCTCTGGCAATTTTTGCCGCTTTATTGTAAACGGAAATCAATTGCGGGTAATCCCAGCCTTTTACCACAAAAATTTCGAATCCTTCCGCAGTTTCATCACGCTGAAATCCTTTTAATACTTCTGAAATGCTTTCTTTGGTTGTTTGGTATTTTGCCGGAACCGAAATGCCGTAATCATCATCCCACACACTAATAATCATAGGAACTTGTAAAACACCTGCCGCATTTATGGTTTCAAAAAATAGTCCTTCGGAAGTGCTTGCGTTTCCAATAGTTCCCCAAGAAACTTCATTTCCATTGTTAGAAAATTTCGAATTTTTTAATTCAGGAAGATTACGAAACATTTTTGAAGCTTTTGCAATACCAAGCATTCTTGGCATTTGGCCTGCTGTTGGTGAAATATCGCCGGTTGAATTGTATTGTTCAGTTAAGTTTTTAAAATGACTGTTTTCATCCAAACTATGAGTTGCAAAATGGCCACCCATTTGTCGGCCACCCGACATAGGTTCAGCAATAATGTCGGCATGCGCATAAAGACCAGCAAAAAATTGTTGGGGCGTTAGCTCTCCAATGGCCATCATAAATGTTTGGTCTCGATAATAACCCGATCTGAAATCACCTTTTTTAAAGGCTTTCGCCATTGCCAATTGCGGCACTTCTTTTCCGTCTCCAAAAATGCCGAATTTTGCCTTTCCGGTCAATACTTCTCTACGACCCAAGTAACTGCATTCTCGACTTATTACGGCAATTTGGTAATCGCGTAAGACTTCCTTTTTAAATTGATTGAATGATAATTGTTCTTGGCTGGTGGATGAAGATTTTACCTGCATATTTTTGATTTTTTTTAGTAATGCAAAGTTACAAATTTAAATGACACTTAAAAATTGAGGTATAAAACTGAATAAAAATTGAGTTTGAAAGTTAAATAAAGTTAAAAGTAAATTAATAAATATTAAAAGTTTTAAGTTTGATAATTAATAATTGGCCAAAAACCTAAAGCCAAAAAAAACTTAAACATATTTATCAATAAAATCCTCTTTTCGCAAAATTGTATATTTTTTTAGGGTTTAAAATCAAAACAAACCTAATTTTGGAGGAATAACTAGGCTGGGTAAGTTCCCAACCTAAATTGGAGTAAAAAGGAAAATATACCTCTAAGATATCATTTATAAAATTTAACCTTACACCACTTTCATAAGCGAAATAAACATTTTCATTTTTGTTTTTCACAAAACCCACATCATTGTATACTTCAAGCCAACGCCACAATCCAACGCTTGTGTTTATGGTTGTTAACCATTGATTTGCATAAGCAACTGGCAGTTTCGATTTAAATCCACCTTCATTAATAATAATTTGCTGACTTATAATTCCAGAAGTTTCAGACCTTCCCAAGTAATCATATTGAAACAAGTAATCGGTTGGCCTGTCCAAGGCGAAACTAAAGAAATCCGTTTCGGTTTTGTTGGATAAAAATGCACCTGCAAAAATTCTGAAATCAAATTGCCTATTGGTATCAGTTAATAATCTGTAATGCCCTGTTGCAGAAACTTTACTGAATTTATTAGCAATTTGAAGTCCGCCAGAAAATCTTACATCTTCTATAATATTTGGCCTTGAATACCCATAACTAACATTAAAAACATTGTATTTATTGGTTTCAATATGTTGTGTTTGCTTTGGTGACTTTTCCCTGTCGACCATCACGAAGGAAGTGTATAATGCATTATTACTTACATCTCTCAAGTTTTTTCTTTTTAATTCGAGAATTGCAAACGGTGCAAACGTACTGTAACTTAGGTCCTTTGCATATTGAAAGCTGCTGCCAGAAATTCCTGTTAAAAATCTATTTACTTTCTTATTCTCTGGCAAGTATTCATAAAGCAAGGAAAAAGTTCCTGAAAAGGCATTACTTTTTGTTCCATAAGATGGGGTGATTTTATACTGAAAGCTTTTATTTAGCATCGTTTTGTTTGAAATAGCTAGCCCTGCAATCAATCCGTCATAATAATTATATCTTACTTCAGGCGTATAAAAAAACTGATTGTAATAGGGGTTTTCTATATCCTTCATAAATTTAAGTTGCAAAGGCTTGTTAAATAATTTGTTGTCAATGTCTTTCCAATTGTTTCTTAAATTATATTCCGGTAAATGAAATTCGTGATTTAATGAAAGTTGCTCAAAACCATTGGCAGGAATTGTAATTGTAGCTAATGAGTCTATGCCAATAAGCCATTTTTTAAATACGATTTCTTTATTATGAATGCCATATAATTGAATGGGTGCGGTAAAATTTCGTTTATTTAAAATGCTGACTTCAAGGGAATCATTTTTTTTAACTATTTTTTTGATGGTGTAATCAACTTTTTTGCTGGTATTTAAATAATCTGTTTTAAACCAGTTGATATCTTTAGGCGTATCAATTAAATTTAAAAACAAATCGCTTTGGGTATTTTGTCCAGTATATTTTTTAGAAAAATCTTTAATAGCTCCTAATATTGTTTCTTCTCCTAAATAATTTTCTAAATATTGAATTCCCAATCCCGCTTTGTATTTATTTACAATTTTTCTGTTGAAATTTGACAGGGAATCGGCTGGAGTTGTTAATGCCTGGTCTAAATTTTTTCTTGCCGCAAATT
>CAMDPE010000264.1 GCA_945903795.1 Lutibacter flavus
TGTAGCTTTAAATCTTAGCACAGAATGATTGACCTCTAAAATAAGACCTGGTAATCCATTAAATTCCCTTGGCCCTAAACTAATTGGAATTTGGGGTGTAAACCAAGCTATTGTTTTTTTATTTGTAGCAATAGAATCTTTTTGAATCGCCTTAAAACATTTGTAATTTCCAACTTGTTTAGATTCTTGTGTAATTTCCCACTCAATGGGTTGTTTGCTTATTAAAAACAATTCTCCCATAAAAAATTTTTGAAGTAAACGTTCATTAGTAACTATGCTATAATAAAACACATCGTCTTTACCAGCAAAAATTCGAGTTAAATTAATCCCTTTTTCGGCATCATTTACCAAAAGCTTTTCAACTTGAAATAATGATTCTTTTTCAGTGAAATTTAAATAAGCTACAACATCTCTGGCTTTTTTAATAATTTGAATTGCTTGTTCATTTTTTTTCGTTTCAGGAATTTCTTTTTTGTTGGCTGTGTTAAGGCTAATTGTATATTCTATCTTACCATGACTTTGGGAAAACAAACTTGAAAAATTGCAACAAAACAGTATAAAAATAAATGCTGTTTTTTCATATTTCATATTTTAAAAATTTAATATAACAATCAAGAGATATCACCTCTTGATTGTTATTAATTAATACTATTACATCATACAACCTTCATAAAGATCCAAATAAACTGATAGATAATAATCTTGATTCTCCCCTCTAATATCTTCACCAAAACAAACTGCTATTGCTTCTGTAGCGGCTATCGCCTTATCAACACAATCCCTAGCATATTCAACTGAATTGTTTGAATTTATATTTTCTACTATTTCAACATTTGAGTTTGCATTTACCATTGTAATACTTGCAAAAACAAACACCATACTTAAAATAATTTTTTTCATTTTATTAAATTTAAATTAGTTATTTGAGCATATTCGCTCACAATTATTTTGTAAATCCTATGAGGTGCATTACTTTTGAAATACTTCCTCTGTTTGTTACATTGGCTATGTCATAGTTGGTGCTTTTAGGTTAAACATTTTATTAGCGTATTGTGTTCTTAAAATTTTACAAACAGAGGATTTTCACTTTGGCTTTGCTCAGCAACTGTTTACTTTTAAAAATATAAAATAATTATGTTATTCCTGTTTAGCAGGAATCGCAAATAAAAATAATATCAATAGTAATAGTAGCCAATGCAAATTTGCGCTGGTTCTTATCTTTTGTATAAAATGTAATTTTTTTGGAAAAATTATAGCAATTGTATTTTCAATTTAGCAATTTATTGCTTGGTTTTTTAATCTTTCTCTTGGTGAACTTACAAAAAAAAAAAAGGACTTAGCAAAATAAATGGAGTTTTATTTTGAATAAAAAACTTATTTTGATGAATATTTAGATTTTTTAGGTAAGCTTTTGAAGCGCTTCCTTAATATTCGGATAGTTGAATTTAAAACCTGTCGCCATTATTTTTTCAGATGAAATACGACTTCCTTCCAAGATAATTACGGCCATTTTTCCCAACAGCAATTTCATCACAAAAGCTGGAATATTTGGCAGCCATAATGGTTTTTTAAGTTTATTGGCGATTATTTTTGTGAGCGATTTATTGGTGAGATGTTCAGGAGCAACGGCATTGTAAATTCCTTTAATTTCTTCATTTTCAATGGCGTAAATATACATATTGCATAAATCCTCGAGGTGAATCCAGGGAATATATTGTTCGCCGCTTCCAAGTGCGGCGCCAACGCCCAGTTTTATGGGTTGGCTTAATTTTTCCAACGCACCGCCTTCTTTGGCAAACACCACGCCGGTTCTAAAAATAACTGTTCTAATATTGATGGCGTTAAATTGCAAAGATGCTTTTTCCCAAACTTTGCAAATTTTACTGATAAAATCTTCACCCGCAGCATCATTTTCATTGTAAATTTTTTCTGAAGTTGTGGCGCCGTAATAGCCAATTCCCGATGCTGCAATAAATCCTTTTAAATTCGGGTTTAATTCTTTTACTTTTTCATATAAAAGATTGGCGGTTTTAACCCGGCTGTTTATTAAATCGTTTTTTCTTTGCGCACTCCAACGTTTATCTGCAATGCCTTCACCAGCCAAATGAATGATATAATCGGCTTCAGCAATGGCTTTTGCATCTATATAATGCGTTTCTGTATTCCAATAATAACTGTTTGGTTTTGTGTGCTGGTTTCTGCTTAAAATGGCGACTATATGGCCTCTATTTCTAAGTAATTCGCAAAGTTTTTTTCCTATTAATCCGGTTCCGCCGGTCACTAAAATTGAAGCCATAAAAAATTCGGTTATTTTGTATAATATTACACAAAATAACCGAATTCTGAAACAAAGAACAACTAAAAACTAATTTTGAAACACGGGTGCTTCCACTTTATATGGAATAATATTGTTCATTCCCATGGTAATGGCTTCTACATTTAGCGGAATTAAATTATGGTAACGTTCAGAGATTGATTTCTTTAGGCCTTCAATCACATTTTCCAATTTTACGACTGGTTTTACTTTTAAATAACCGCCTAAAATAACCATATTAAAAATTTTCTTATTTCCCATTTCTGAAGACAATCTGGTACCTTCAATCTGGTAAATTTTGATGTCTGTTCTCGTTGGATGTGCAGTGATTCCGTTGGGATCGTAAATTAAAACGCCTCCCGGTTTAACGGACTCTTCAAATTTATCCATCGATTGCTGGTTTAAAATGATGGCAGTATCCACTATTTTTAAGTAAGGAGAACTAATTCTTTCATCACTTAAAATAACGGTAACATTTGCAGTTCCGCCACGCATTTCAGGTCCGTAAGAAGGCATCCAGCTTACTTCCTGATTTTGCATGATGCCAGAATAGGCCAATATTTTTCCCATTGATAGCACTCCTTGTCCACCAAAACCTGCGATAATAATTTCTTCTGTCATTGTTTTATTTTTTTAAGATACCATCAACTTTTATATCACCAAGCGGAAAGTATGGGAACATATTTTCTTCCATCCAAATATTTGATTCATTCGGTGTCATTTTCCAACCAGAGTTGCAATTTGACACAATTTCAATAAATGAAAGTCCTTTTCCTAATCGTGTGTTTTCAAACGCTTTTTGAATCGCTTTTTTAGCTTTACGCGCATGTTTGTGCGTATGGACTGCGTGACGGGTCACGTAATAAACACCCGGAAGATTGGCAATTAATTCTGTTATTTTTAGGGGAGAACCCATTGTTTCAATGTCTCTTCCGTAAGGAGATGTGGAAGATTTCATTCCTGCCAAAGTTGTTGGCGCCATTTGTCCGCCGGTCATTCCGTAAATACCATTATTCACAAAAATGATCACGATGTTTTCGCCTCTGTTGCAGGCGTGAATTGTTTCAGCAGTTCCAATTGCGGCCAAATCGCCGTCACCTTGATAGGTAAACACATATTTTTCCGGCCAAAGTCTTGAAATGGCTGTTGCCACTGCCGGTGCGCGTCCGTGGGCAGCTTGTGTCATATCTATATTCATAAAATCATAAGCCAAAACAGAACAGCCAACCGGTGCAACACCGATTACATCTTCTGAAATACCCATTTCATCAATGACTTCCATCGTTAAATTGTGCGCAGTGCCATGACCACAACCCGGACAATAAGACAGGGCGTTGTTGGTCATTAATTTTGTTTTACAGAATACTTGATTCTCTGGTCTTATGATGTCTGATACTTCCATTTTTAATAATTTTTTGTTCTAAAGCTTCTAAAATTTCTTCCGGTGTGTGGATAATTCCTCCTGTTCTTCCAAAATGTTCAACGGGTACTTTAAATTCAACGGAAAGTCGAACATCTTCTACCATTTGACCTGCATTTAATTCAACGCTTAAAATTCCTTTTACCTGGTCGGCCAAATCAAAAAGTGCTTTTTTCGGATAAGGAAATAAAGTAATCGGTCTTAATAAACCAACTTTTATGCCTTTTGCTCTTCCCAATTCAACGGCTTTTTGTGAAATTCGTGCACTTGAACCGTAAGCAACGATTAAATATTCAGCATCGTCACAGTTTATTTTTTCAAAACGCAAGTCCTCTTTTTCCATTTGTTCGTATTTTTTCATCAACCTGCGAACCCTGGCTTCCATTTTTTCAGATTGTAAATCGAGTGACGTAATAATATTGCGTTCTCTT
>CAMDPE010000265.1 GCA_945903795.1 Lutibacter flavus
GGAATCTTCCTTTTTGATGCCGGCATCCAAATAAGGAGAGAAAGTGATTTCACCTGAAAAATTGACGGCTTTTACGGCGTATTCAATCACGCCGGTTTCATTGTATTCCAGACTTATAAACCGTTTTGTATTTACTTCGATTTCCTCACCGGTTTCAAGAATTGCATCGAAAGAGCGGCTTAGCCAGCCTTCTTTCATATTTAATTCCCTTTTGAAATTTGAAACTTTACAGGTATTTAAATCCAGTTTTGTTTCATTTATTTGGATGTCAATCCCAATCCAGTTTGGCGCATTCAGCACTTTGGCAAAATACTCCGGATAGCCGTTTTTCCACCAGCCCACTCTGGTCTTATCGGGATAATAAATACCGCCAATATAACTTCCCTGAAAGGTTTTTCCTGTATAGGTTTCCTCAAAATTGGCGCGCTGGCCCATAGAACCATTGCCAATACTGAAAAGGCTTTCTGAAGCTTCAACATTTTTGGGATCAAAGCCTTCTTCTACAATTGACCATTCGTAAGGCTTAATATAATCTTTATTCATCTTTTTTAATTCATTAGATTTTTTAAAAAATCGGGCGTGATTGCTGTCATATCTTTAAAAACATAATCTGCTTCATGTAACACATTCACATCTCCAATTCCTATACTTATCATTTTCGCCGCATTTGCAGCTTGTACTCCCGCGATGGCATCTTCTACAACCACGCAGTTTTCGGGATTCATCCCTAATTTTTTAGCGCCGATTAAAAATACTTCCGGATCAGGTTTTGCTTTTGAAACGTCGTTACCGTCAACAATGGCGGTAAATCTGTTTAAAAGTCCAACTTTCTCCAAAATCAACGGTGCGTTTTTACTTGCTGATCCCAAGGCGTATTTTATCTCATTGATTTCTAAAAAATTCAACAAATCATTTACGCCGGGCAAAATTTCTTCGGAAGTCATTTTATTGACGTATTCCAGATATTCTTTATTTTTCTGAAGCAATAATTTTTCCTTTTCAGCCCCAGGCAATTCAACTTTTCCAATCGACAATAAAATTTCAAGCGATTGAATTCTGCTTACACCTTTTAACAATTCATTTTGTTCTTCTGTAAAATCGAAACCCAAAGCGTTCGCTAAGTTTCTCCAGGCCAAATAATGATATTTCGCAGTATCAACTATAACGCCGTCTAAATCAAATATGAATGCAATTTCTTTCTTCATTTAAATTTTTATTAATACTGAATCATCAACATCTTTTACCCTAACCACCAATATGGCAGCAATCAGTAAAGAAATACCGCTGATTATTAAGGCATAAATTGGGTTTCCTCCATAAAAATATTTTACGATTGGGCCACCTATAATGGCGTTTATGATTTGTGGAATCACAATAAAAAAATTGAAAATCCCCATATAAACGCCCATTTTCTTGGCTGGAATTGATCCCGCTAAAATTGCGTAAGGCATCGCTAAAATACTTGCCCATGCAATCCCGATTCCGAACATAGATAAAAATAACCAGTTTTCGTTTGGCACAAAATAAATGGAGATAAGTCCTAAACCACCAAAAGCCAGTGAAACGGCATGGGTTAATTTTCGGCCTATTTTTTTAGCGATTGCCGGTAAAAAGAAGGCGTACACAGCCGAAACCGCATTGTAAACTCCAAATAAAATTCCAACCCAGTCGCCCGCAATTTGATAGGCAGATCCATGATCATCCAACGACAAACCATAAATATGATGTGCAATGGCAGGTGTTGAAAATACCCACATCCCAAATAAACCAAACCAGGAAAAAAACTGAACCGAGCTCAATTGCCTCATAGTTAAAGGCATTTTTTTGAAATCGGAAAAAATATCCAACAAACTTGATTTTTCCTCAGCAGAAATTTCTTCTTCACTTGCCGGAGCACTAAATTGTGCTGTTTCTTCAGGCGTATATTCTTTGGTGGTAAATACCGTAACTAAAATACTGGCCACCAAAACGCCGGCGCCTATCACAAATGACAATAATAAGTTTAAAGGCACTTCGCCTTCTGGTGAATTGTTTGAAACACCAAACCAATTTGACAAAGCATAAGGCAACCAAGAACCAATTACGGCTCCAATACCAATTAAGATGGTTTGAACGCTAAATCCAAGCGTTCTTTGATCTGAAGGCAATAAATCAGCCACCAAAGCCCTGAATGGTTCCATGGCAACATTAAATGAAGCATCCATAATCATTAACATTCCAGCTCCAACCCATAATGCAGGTAAAAAAGCGGTAAACATATCGGCATTTGGCATTAAAATTAATCCCATCGACGCCAATAATGCGCCTGTTAAAAAGTAAGGTCGTCGTCTTCCAAGTTTCGTCCAGGTTCTGTCGCTATAATAACCAATGATGGGCTGAACTATTAAACCTGTTAATGGCGCTACCACCCAAAACCAAGAGAGTTCATGGACATCTGCACCAAAAATTTGCAATATTCTGCTGGCATTGGCATTTTGCAGCGCAAAACCCATTTGAATTCCAAGGAAACCGAAACTCATGTTCCAAATATCCCAGAAACTTAGTTTCCGTTTTTCCATAATGTAATTGTTAAAAAATAAAAATAAAATATAAAGCCGAAAGGCTTTAATTAATTGTTTTTGTGTGAAGTGTGAAAAATAGTACGGATCAAATATATAAATAAAATTTTAAGTTGAACCTTTTTTCAGATAAGATTTCGCTAAAAAAATGAACAATTGGGCACTACAACGTTGGAGTTATAAGGAAATAGTTTTGGGTTATTAGTGACTAATTTTTAATTAGTCAATTATCAAGCGTTGATTTTCTAATTTTTAAATTAGGTGATATCACAACTTTTTGAAACTCACTAGGTGCTGTATTCTCAATTCTGTTGATTAACAATTCAGCAACCTGTTTGCCCATTAAAAATCCATGTTGTTCAACACAAGTCAACGGCGGATCGGTATATTCAGAAATTAAACCACTAGTGAAACCAATAATGGCAATGTCTTCAGGAATTTTTAAACCGCTTTCTTTGGCAATTTTTAAAGCGATTGCCGCATAAATTTCATTAACCGCTAAAATAGCATCAGGCGGATTTTTAACTGCAAATACTTTTTTAATTTGCTCATATAAATCCAAATTGTCATCAATTTTATAAATCAGACTTTCATCAACTGAAATTTTATTTTTATTTAATGATTTGATATATCCTTTTTTTCTTAATGATCCAACCGTAATAAAATCCTGGGTTGTTAACAATGCTATTCGTTTTGAACCAATTTCTATCAGATGATTTGTTGCCTTAAATGCACCGCCAATATCGTCAATTATCACTTTATCACACTCAATATCATCGTTAATTCTATCAAATAGCACCAAAGGAAAATCATCATTAATAATGGCTTCAAAATGCTTGAAATTTTGATTTTGCTGGGTTTCCCTTGCAATTGAAACAATTAAACCGTCCACACTTCCATTGGTGAGCACGCTCATGTTGGAAACCTCCTTTTCATAAGATTCATTAGACAAACATACCATTACATTGTATCCCTTTTCGGTGGCGTATTTCTCAATGCCATTGATAACCGTGGAGAAAAAATGATGCACAATTTCTGGAACAATAACACCAATAACCGAAGTTTTTTGATTTCGGAGCTGTAAAGCCAGGTTGTTTGGCTTATAGTGATAATAATCGGCAAAGGCTTTAATTTTCCCTCTCGTTTCTTCGCTAATTTCGTGGCTGTCTTTCAGCGCTTTTGAAACCGTAGAAATTGACACTCCAAACTCTCTTGCAATTTTCTTTAGGGTAATTCTTGGTTTCATTTTCGGTTTTTATTTAATTTTTCATTTGTAAAGAGCAGTCCCTTTTTGAATTGGAATCATAAAAATTTTGTAACTCACAATTTTACATTAAAAACTATAAGTTTATAATCTACAAATATAAAATTTATACTTAAATTTACTAGGAAATACAAACAAACATATCATTAATTTTAATCAAAAATTTTAGAATATGGGCATAATTTCAAAATTTTCACAAAAAAACTTAAAATTATGCAACGAAACTCTAACGTTTGCGTAAAAAAGTTACAAACACGAAAACGTTTGCGCAAATTATTTTCTGATCTTTATCAGTGTTAAATTAATGTTAAGTTCCTAACTTCACAATG
>CAMDPE010000266.1 GCA_945903795.1 Lutibacter flavus
TCATAAAAAAGTTTATTTTGAAGCGCCTAAATACGGTGGTCACGTTGGATTTAATTCTACCTTGTTTGGTAAAGATTTGTTATGGAGCGAAAAACGTATTTTAGAATTTATTAACCATAATATTTCCTAAATTTAAAGTTAAACTTAGAAAGTTTTTTTACATTCGCTTTTTTATTTAATGACTGTAAAAATATGGTTTCAGTTATCCACATATTGCATTAGTTATTTCATAATCCGATGAATTTTTAACGATATTTTTTCAGATACGATGTATAAAAAATTTCACTTTATTTTCATATTGCTTTTTAGTTTTTTTCAACTTACGGCACAACAAAAATTATCTTCAGAAGCTAGCGTTAGTGTTGTTACTTGTGGTCCGGGAACAGATTTATACAGTGCTTTTGGACATAGTGCATTTCGCGTTTACGACCCGCTTTTGAAATTGGACAAAATATATAACTATGGCACTTTCGACTTCAATAAACCAAATTTCTATTTAAATTTTGCCAAAGGAAAGTTGACATATCAGCTTTCTACCACACGTTATGGTTATTTTTTACAACAATTTAATTATGAAAACCGCTGGGTAAAAATTCAGAAATTGGCCTTGAATGAAGTTGATGTTCAGGCAGTTTATGATTTCTTGGAAAACAACGCAAAACCCGAAAATAGTTCTTATCAATACGATTTCTTCTACGACAATTGTTCTACAAAAATTGAAGAAGTGATTAAAGCTGTTTTAAAAGAAAAAGTTACTTTTAACAACAATCATATTATCGACCATAAATCACACCGAGATTTGATCGCCGATTATACCGCCGAAAAATTTAAATGGGGAAAATTTGGGATAGATTTGGCCTTAGGTTCTGTAATTGACAGACCTGCAACCACAGCCGAATTTAAGTTTTTGCCCGATTATATTTACCTCGGTTTTAACAATGCCACCATCAATTTTGACGGTAAAAATATTCCTTTGGTAAAAGCCAATAATACTGTTTTAAATGAAGTAACACAACCTATTCCCTTTTCAGTAACCCAACCTTTCATTGTTTTTTTGGTGATTGCACTGTTTTTTATTTTTAAAACCTATCAAAATTACAAATCGAACAAAAGAACCAAATGGGTCGATTTTTCAATTTATTTTATTACAGGGTTAATTGGCGTTGTGGTCTTATTGTTATGGTTTGCCACAAGCCACACTGCAACCTACAGAAACTTTAATTTTTTATGGGCGTTTGCGCCAAATTTAGTGGTCGCCTTTTTTATGTTTAAGGAAACTTTGCCAAAATGGCTGGAAAATTATAATAAATTATTGCTCGTTTTATTGGCTATACAAGCAATTTTATGGGTCTTAAAAATTCAGGTTTTCAATTTGGCCATCATACCAATTATGGCAATGCTTTTTGTGCGTTACAGCTTTTTAATTTTGAAGCAAAAAAAAGTTTAGATATTTTAAAAAACCTATTCTTCCTTGTGTAAAAATCGTTGTTTCGCTAATAATTTTTCTTCAGTTTCCACATTGTCATCATCTGGCACACAACAATCAACCGGACAAACAGCGGCGCATTGTGGTTCATTAAAAAAACCTTTACATTCCGTGCATTTATCTGCAACTATAAAGTAATATTCATCATTAATAGGTTCTTGGGCATCATCGGCATTAAATTCATTGCCATCGGATAAAATTATTTTTCCGGTAAGCTTAGTCCCATCAGAAAATTTCCAATTTTCGGATGCTTCGTATATCGCATTATTAGGGCATTCCGGTTCACAAGCGCCACAATTTATACATTCGTCGGTTATTTTTATTGCCATAATTTTATTTAGATTAATTTTGCGGCAAAGATAAAATTTTAATTTTAAGATACCATAGAATGAATTTAAGTCAACGGATAGAAGCTTTCGCTAAACTCGGTGAGTTTTTTAAACAGTTTTCAACATCAAAAATTGAGAAAAATGAAAACGCCGAATTCAATCCAATTCTTTTCGATGCGTTTAAAATGCAAATCAAAAGGGCTTCGGAATTTAACGGCTGGTTTACCCAAGAAAATGTTTTAAAGGCTTTTGAAAGCTGGAGTGAAGCGCTAACCATTGAAAATTTGGAAAAGTGGACTTCAACCTACGAAATTGATGAAAACAAAGTGCCTAAAAATATCGCCATTATTATGGCGGGAAACATTCCTTTGGTTGGTTTTCACGATTTTTTAACGGTTTTAGTTAGTGGAAACAATGCGTTGGTGAAACTTTCTTCAAATGATAAATATTTTCTGCCGTTAATCGCCAAATTCTTGGAATATTACCATCCGTACTTTAAAAATAAGATCTCTTTTACCGAAAAAAAATTAACTGATTTTGACGCTGTAATCGCTACCGGAAGCAACAATACAAAGCGTTATTTCGAATTTTATTTTGGAAAATATCCTTCCATCATCAGAAGCAGCAAAAATTCTGCAGCCATCATTACGGGAAAGGAAACCAAACAGGAACTGGAAGCTTTAGGCGATGATATTTTTCAGTATTTTGGTTTGGGATGCAGAAGTGTTTCAAAAATATTTGTTCCCATAAATTATAATTTCGACCTGCTTTTTAATGCTTTATTTAAGTTCAATGACATCATCAACGTAAAGAAATACGAAAACAATTACGATTATAATAAAGCCATTTATTTGATGAGTTTGTTTAAAATTCAAGATAATGGGTTTGTCATGTTAAAAGAAGATGCAAGTTATGCCTCGCCTATTGCAACCCTTTTTTATGAATTTTATGATTCTTATGAAAATTTATTGATAAAATTAGAAGCTGAAAAAGAAGCCATTCAGTGTATTGTTTGTAACGAAAACGATTTAAATTTTGTAAAATTCGGACAAACGCAACAACCAAAATTATGGGACTACGCTGATGGTGTTGATACTTTTCGATTTTTGTTAAATATCTAACACATTTTTTAATTTTTATAAGGTTTGCTCCGTCTTTTTTCCCGAAATTTGCGTACATAAATTAATATTTTACGCCAAATGAAAAAACATAATTTTAGTGCAGGTCCATCAATATTACCTCAAGAAGTTATTAAAAAAGCGGCAGACGCTTTATTAAATTTCAACGGTCTTGATTTATCATTGATTGAAGTTTCACACAGAAGCAAAGAATTTGTTGAAGTGATGGACAATGCCTGCAACTTAGTGAAAGAATTATTAAACCTGCCTTCAGGATACTCTGTTGTATTTTTGCAAGGCGGCGCAAGTCTGGAATTTTTAAGGGTTCCTTACAATCTTTTAAAAGTTGACGGAACAGCTGCTTATTTAGACACTGGCACCTGGAGTTCAAATGCCATAAAAGAAGCAAAAGTTTTAGGCAATGTTGAAGTGGTTGCTTCATCAAAAGAGAAAGGCTATAACTTTATTCCAAAAAATTACGAGATTCCTGCAGATGCAGATTATTTTCACTGCACATCAAACAATACCATTTACGGAACGCAATTAAAATCGTTTCCAAAAACCAACAGTCCTTTGATTTGTGATATGAGTTCCGATATTTTCTCTCGTCAGCTTGATTTTAGCCAATTCGACATTATTTATGCAGGCGCACAAAAAAATATGGGACCTGCAGGAACTACAATGATTGTTATTAAGGATGAGATTCTTGGAAAATCTGGGAGAAAAATTCCTTCAATATTAGATTATCAAGTGCATATTGCAAAGGAAAGTATGTTTAATACGCCTGCTGTTTTTGCGGTTTATGTTTCTATGTTAACCATGGAATGGTTAAAAAATTTAGGTGGAATTTCTGCTATTGAAAAATTAAATGAAGAAAAAGCAGCATTAATATATGCTGAAATTGACAGAAACCCATTATTTATAGGATATGCTGAAAAAGAAGATCGTTCCTTGATGAATGCTACTTTTAATTTGATTGATGAAGCAAACAAAGAAGCTTTCGACAAACTTTGGAGTGCGGCAGGAATTAGCGGACTTAAAGGCCACAGATCTGTTGGAGGTTACCGCGCAAGCATGTACAATGCCTTGCCAATAGAAAGCGTTCAGGTTTTGGTTGATGCGATGAAACAACTTGAAAAACAATTATCATAATTTAATAAAATACA
>CAMDPE010000267.1 GCA_945903795.1 Lutibacter flavus
CGATTTTACGCTTTGATTCCATTTTTTTCCTTGAAAGCGTAAAGAAAAAAATTGCCAAGATGAAAAACACAAAAACACCTGCTATTTTTAAAGCCGCAATCACTTTCGGATTTTCTATTAGAAAATCGGCAAAGGAAATTATTTTTTCAAAGGAATGGCGATGTCATCGGTAAATATGTTGGCCATCCCTTTTTATTTGGGAATCAGCATTTATTTAGGTTCAGTCAATAAAATAATTATCGAACAGCCTTATATTTTCTTATTTATCTTTGGCGCGGCAACAGGCTCATTTTTATTGTTTTACACCTACATATTTTTTGCAAATGTGATCAGTAAGAAAATTTCATTCATTGCGACCAACATCAATATTATCTTAAGTTTATTATTTTTGTCGTTGGGAATTTTTACGCTGATTAAGCTAATAGGTTAAATTATAATATACCAAATTTTTTTATTCCATATGATTGACGCCATTGAAAAAAACTTGCACCGAGGAATTCAGCTTTTAAATTGCATTTCCAATGATGAATACAACAATAAAACCATTGCGCCATATTATTCAAGTATTGGCGTTCATGTGCGCCATATTTTGGATGTTTTTGATTGTGTATTAGACGGTATTGAATCTGGCAATATCAATTTAATCAATAGGAAGCGAAACGAATTGGCTGAAAATTACACGCAGCATGGTATTGCTTATTTTGACGAAATTTTACGTCGGTTAAAATTAATGGAGAAAGAAGATTTTAATAAAATTGTGATGGTCACTGATGATTTAGGTCTGGGAATTGTTTCCTCAAATTATACGTTGGGCGGCATTTTAATTCAGGCACACAGCCACGCCATTCATCATTTTGCGAGTGTGGGTTATGTTATTTCCCAGCTTGGAATTGAGCTTCCTGATACCGATTTCGGATTTAATCCGACCACGCCTAAAAAGAATTTATCGAATTAGTATTTAATTCGCTTACCTTTTTTAAATATTTTTTATACTTGAAATAAATTGTAATCAGGTAACTTAAATTAGTATAGCTTCCCTTATTTAGTTTTTTGTTTTTTACGCCAATTATATAGATAAGTTTCCAATGATTTTTGATGGATTTCAGGGCGGTAAAATAACTTCCTTTTAAAGGGTCGTAAATATGGGTGGGTTCAGAAATAACGCCGTTGATTTCAATAATTTTTAAATTTTCACCCTTCACCAATTCTTCAAAATTGTTGTATTTCACATCGATTCTCCCATAATACCAACCTTCAATTTCGGCGTTTAAATTGTCTAAAAAATGCTCCAATTCACTATTTATTAAATGATTGCCATTTATAAATTGCGTTCCTTTGGAATGATTTCCAATAATATTTAAAACAACTTCTGTTTTGTTTTTAGGAATCATTTGAAGCTTGTTTTTATTTATTTCAGAAATGTATTCCGAATAATGTTTGGCCCTTTCGTTATTCATAATGAGTTCCAAAAGCGTTGAATTTCCGTCGCCAATAACCATTAAATATTTTTTTAGGGTAACCGAAGTAATTTTTCCGGTTTTTTCACCTGGGATTCGGTGATAAAAAATGCCGCATTCATATTGATAATCCACAAATTCCTGGATGATTAAATTGATGGAATTGTATTTTTTAAGATAAACGGAAAGTTCAATTTCATCCTTAATTTTTGTGACCAGTAATCCTCTAAAACCAATGTCTGGTTTAATAATTAAAGGAAATTCAATCTTGTTTTTGTTAATCTTTGGTAAAATGTCTTGAATATTTTCACCCTTTTCCACATAAATAGTTTTCGGACAAAAGTTGGAAGGCAGTAATTGAATGGTTCTGTATTTTGATTCTAACCCGTTTCCGGAACCTTCTATCCCCGGATTAACGGCCGAAAAAAAACCAAAACTTCTTGCTTTTATGGCCAAATAAATAGCATAAGGTAACAGTGGAATATAAAACATAAAGGATGGCCAAAATTCCCAGTTTGCAGTTTTTTTCGATTTACCGATTTCCATTATTTGCGGCTAAAAAGAGCATTTAAAATAATCTTAATGCCTAAAATCCCTAAAACAATGGCGGTTATGGCCAGCACAATGCCAACAAATAGAAATAAATAGTTGTTTTGGAGTTTTATGGCTTTAAAGCCTATGGAGATTAAAATTGGCGCAGCAACTAAAAGGGGCAAAGTGGCCATTACATATTTTAAACCTCTTACCAATTCTTTTCTATCTGTTCCCATTTTTCAAAAATACTAATTTTTGATTGGTTTTAATTTTTTGTGTCAACTTATTTCAATAGGTGAAATTTATGCATAAAAAAAGCAAGAATTTATTTCTTGCTTTTTTTATGAATTATAAAAATCTATTTGGAAATCTTCTCAAACCTAAATTAATTGGCTTTTAAAGCTACATTTACTAAGCTATTGATGCGATGATTGTATTCAATGTTTTGCTTGGTCTCATTGCTTTATCGGCCAAATTATCGTCAATTCTGTAATAGCCGCCAATGTTTACGGGCGCTCCTTGTGCACTGTTTAATTCATTTACAATAACAGCTTCATTTAGAGTCAATTCTTTGGCAACATTGGTGAAAATTTCCTTTAATTCGGCATCTTTAGTTTGGGAAGCCAAAGCTTGAGCCCAATAAGTTGCTAAATAAAAATGACTTCCTCTATTGTCCAGTTCACCAACTTTACGAGATGGAGACTTACTGTTGTCTAAGAATTTGTCTGTTGCTTCATCCAAAGTTTCCCCCAAAACCAATGCCTTTGGTACGTTATAGTTTTTTCCTAAATGTTCTAAGGAAACGGCCAATGCTAAAAATTCACCTAATGAATCCCATCTTAAATGGCCTTCTTCAACAAATTGTTGCACGTGTTTGGGTGCAGAACCACCAGCGCCCGTTTCAAACATTCCACCACCGTCCATTAAAGGAACTATGGACAACATTTTTGAACTGGTTCCCAATTCCAATATCGGAAAAAGATCTGTTAAATAGTCGCGCAATATATTTCCTGTTACAGAAATGGTGTCTAAACCTTTTTTAACGCGGTCTAAAGTATACAAAGTTGCTTCTTCAGGTGTCATTATCTGAATGTCTAAGCCAGTTGTGTCGAAGTTTGGTAAGTAGGTATTTATTTTATTGATGACTTGTGCATCATGAGCCCTGTTTTTGTCTAACCAAAATATGGCAGGAACATTCGTTGCTCTAGCTCTGCTTATTGCCAATTTAATCCAATCTTGGATTGGTAAGTCTTTTGCCTGACACATTCTCCAAATGTCTCCTTTTTCAACATTGTTTTCTAAAAGCACATTTCCTGAAGCGTCTAAAACTTGTACAATCCCGTTTTCTTGAATTTCAAAGGTTTTGTCATGGGAACCATATTCTTCCGCTTTTTGGGCCATTAAACCAACATTAGGAACGGTTCCCATTGTTCTAGGATCGAAAGCGCCATTTTTTTTGCAAAAATCTATCGTTGCAGTATAAATTCCAGCGTAAGTACTGTCTGGAATCACCGCTTTTACATCTTGTAATTTACCGTCGGCATTCCACATTTGGCCAGAAGTACGAATCATTGCCGGCATCGAAGCGTCAATAATGACATCACTTGGCACATGAAGGTTGGTAATGCCTTTTGCAGAGTCAACCATAGCAATGGCAGGGCCATTTTGCAAACAAGATTTAATATCTGCTTCAATTGCCGATTTTTGAGCTTCAGGCAAGCCTTGAATTTTACTGATCAAATCTCCAAAACCATTATTTACGTCAACGCCAAGTTCTTTAATAAGCGCGCTGTGTTTTTCAAAAACATCTTTAAAGAAAGCAGTTACGGCATGGCCAAAAATGATTGGATCAGAAATTTTCATCATCGTTGCTTTCATGTGCAATGAAAACAATACATTTTTCGCTTTGGCATCTTTGATTTGTTCTTCCAAAAATTTTACCATCGCTTTTTTACTCATAAAAGTGGCGTCAATAATTTCACCCGGCAATAGCGTTGTTTTTTCTTTTAAAACAGTCACAGATCCGTTTTGATCGGTAAATAGAATTTTAACGTCTCCGCCTTTAGCAACGGTGATGGATTTTTCATTGGAGAAAAAATCGCC
>CAMDPE010000268.1 GCA_945903795.1 Lutibacter flavus
AGCATCAGTGTTTTTTCTTTAATTTCAATGTCGTTAAATTTAATTTCCAAATTGCTTTTTTTATAACTGGCAATACTTATCAAAGCGCCTGTTAAATAAGCTAAAAATCCTAAATATTTAAATTTATGTACTTTATTTACCACATAACCATCAAAACCAATGCCCGCCAAATTAATGAAGTAAACCGTTGAATTGTTTTCATAAATAAGCAGTTTACCAATATCTTGTTTTATGGTAAATTCCGCTTTAAGCGTTTGAATCGCTTTTTTATAGTCATTTGAAATCTTATAGGTTTTTACCCAATCATTTGCAGTTCCAACCGGTATTATTCCAAGTTTTATTTCAGTAATATTTGGAGGATTTAAATGTAAAATTCCGTTTACCATTGTATGGAATGTACCGTCGCCGCCAACACAAATAAAATTAGTGGTTCCTTTTTTTAGTGCTTTTTCAATTAATTCAACTGAATGTTTTTTGTAATCCGTAAAACTAAAATCGAAATTGAATTGCTGTTTTTTTAATTCTTTATAAATGAGATTCCATTTTGTTTTTCCTGCGCCATTTCCGGAAGTAGGATTTATAATAACAAACCATTTAACCTTCATAATAATAGTCTAATTTTAAGTTTGAAAAATACAAATTGTTGTTAATATAATCTTGCAATAATTAGTATAGGCTAAAAAATCGTACTTTTGAGGTCAATAAAAGTGAAATATACATATGTCGAAAAGAAAAGAATTCCACAAAAAGAGAGGAAATGAGGTTAAAGATTTAACCCAAAAAATAACAAAAATATTTAACCAAACTCCTGGTAACAGTTTTAATTACCGTCAAATTTGCGCAAAATTACAAATCACGGATGCCAATGGCAGAAATCAGATTATTAAGAATTTAGAAGAATTAAAAGCGCAAAAAAGGATAGAGGAAACCGAACCAGGCAAATATAAAATAGCTGCACTTTCAAAATATTATACTGGAACCATAGATGCTACATCAAATGGGAACGGTTATTTTATTTGCGATGAATTTGACCATGATATTTATATTCCTGCACGAAATTTAAACAGAGCACTGCATAAAGACGTCGTAAAAATATATTTATACAATCGCAAAAAAAATACCAGAGAAGAAGCTGATGTTGTTGAAATTATTACACGCGCAAAAACCGAATTTGTTGGTGTATTGCAGTTGAGTAATAATTTTGGATTTGTAGTGCCAGACGACTCTAAAATGTATTCAGATATTTTTGTTCCAAAAAATAAGCTAAAAAATGCCGAACACGGAATGAAAGTGTTGGTAAAAATGGTTGATTGGCCAGAAAATTCAAAAAATCCTTTTGGTGAAATTTTGGAAGTTTTAGGAAAACCTGGTGATCACGACACAGAAATTCATTCCATACTTTTAGAATATGGCTTGCCTTATAAGTTTGAAGAAAAAGTTGAGAATGATGCCGCAAAACTTGTTGTAGAAATTACTGAAGATGAGATTGCTAAGCGCAGAGATATGCGAAAAGATCTTACATTTACCATAGATCCAAAAGATGCAAAGGATTTTGATGATGCATTGTCGTTTGAAATTATGGAAAACGGCAATTATGAAATAGGAATCCATATTGCGGATGTTTCACATTATTTGCATGAAAATACTTTTTTAGATGATGAGGCATACAATAGGGCAACTTCGGTTTATTTGGTAGATCGTGTGGTTCCAATGCTTCCGGAAGTATTATCGAATGGCGTTTGTTCTTTGCGTCCAAATGAAGAAAAATTAACTTTTTCAGCCGTTTTTGAAATCGATAAAAAAGCACACGTTATCAATGAATGGTTTGGACGAACAGTTACTTATTCCGATCAACGTTTTGCTTATGAAGAAGCACAGGAAATAATTGAATCGAAAGAAGGAACAATTTCACAAGCAATTTCAATTACTGGCGAATCATATACTGTTACGCCGGAAATTGTTTCTGCAGTGTTGAAAATGGATGAATTAGCAAAAATTCTTCGTAAAAAAAGATTGCAGCAAGGCGCCATCACTTTTGACAGGGCTGAAGTAAAATTTATTTTAGATGAAAATTCCGAACCAACTGGCGTTTATTTTAAAGAAGCCAAAGAAGCTAATAAATTAATTGAAGAATTTATGTTGTTAGCGAACCGGAAAGTTGCTGAATTTGTTGGCATAAGTAAAGGTTTACCTACTAAAAATACTTTCATATACCGTGTTCATGATGAACCAAATGTAGATAAATTGGCAGCGCTTCAAACCATCGTTAGCAAGTTTGGTTATTCCAATAAAATTGATTCCTCAACCAAAGAATCCACCGCAGCGTCTTTAAATAAATTATTGAGTGATGTGAGCGGAAAAAGTGAGGCGAATATGATAGAAACCTTAGCTATAAGAACCATGAGTAAGGCGGTTTACACCACCGATAATATTGGGCATTACGGATTGGCTTTTGATTATTACAGTCATTTTACTTCACCAATAAGAAGATATCCTGATGTGATGACGCATCGATTGTTGCAACATTATTTATTGGGTGGAAAATCTCCGAAAGCAGAAGGATATGAAGAAAAATGTAAACATTCTTCAGAAAGAGAGCAATTGGCCACAAGTGCAGAACGTGATTCCATCAAATATATGCAGGTGAAATATATGGAAAAACATATGGATCAAGAATTTAAAGGGGTCATTTCCGGCGTTACAGAATGGGGAATTTATGTTGAAATTATTGAAAATGGCTGTGAAGGTATGTGCAGAATTCGTGAAATCACGGATGATTTTTACATTTTTGATGAAAAACAATATGCTTTGGTGGGACAATCTTCCAACAACCTTTACCAGCTTGGAGACCAAGTTTTAATCAAGGTAAAACATACCGATTTAGAACGCAAACATTTAGATTTTACCTTGTTGGAAAAAATTAATAAATAATTAACAAAAGGGGTACAATTATTGTTTCCATTGTTGGTTATTAACAAAAATGATTTTCACATGAAAAAATTCACTGTATTATTTATTTTATTTTCCGCAACATTGTTTGCGCAGGAACCAATCACTACAAAATTAGGCGATTTTAATATTGTAAAGGTTTATAATGGTTTGACTGTTGAGTTGGAAAAATCTAACAGTCCAAAAATCGAAATATCGGGAGCGCAAGCAAAAGATGTTATGGTTAAAAATTCAAACGGAACCTTAAAAATCCGGCTAAAATTTCCTGAAGCTTTTATTGCTGAAAATGTAAAGATTGTGCTTTATTATGACAACGATATTTCAGTTTTAGATGCAAATGAAGGCGCATCAATTATTTCTAATGAAATCATAAAACAGCAACATATAGAAGTGAGAGCGCAAGAAGGTGCAAAAATTGATTTGGATATTAATACAAAATATTTAATGGTGAAAAGTGTTTCCGGAGGATTTATTTATCTTAAGGGAATTACTGAAAATCAAACAATTGAAGCTACAACTGGCGGTATTTACAGTGGATTTGAATTGCAAAGCAAACAAGCTATTGTATTGTCATCATCAGGAGGAAATGTTGAAGTTAAAATTTCGGAATTGCTAGATGCCAATGTTCGTTTTGGAGGCACTATTTTTTACAAAGGCACACCAGAAATTTTAAAAACAAAAATAACAATAGGCGGAACCATTAAAGATAAAAATTAATGTTGGTTTTGAATAAATTACTATCTTTGTATCTCTAAAATTTAAAAATTATGAATGCATTATATATTTTTTTAGGAATGGTTGGTCCTTGGCAATGGATAATTATCGGCTTGGCAATATTGTTATTGTTTGGCGGAAAAAAATTACCTGAGTTGATGAAAGGTCTTGGAGGTGGAATTAAAGAATTTAAAAAAGCAACCAAAGACGACGCTGACGAAGATAAAAAAGAAGAAGAAAAAAAATAAATTGATACTTATATTAAATAAAAACCTGTGCATCGCACAGGTTTTTTTGTTAGGTAAAATG
>CAMDPE010000269.1 GCA_945903795.1 Lutibacter flavus
CTTTTATTGTTGGTTTTCCAGATGAAACTGAAAAAAGTATAATCAGTACAATTACTATGGTAAAAGAACTAAATCAAATGCATCCTAGTTTTTCAACCCCAATATTTTATTTCAAGCCTTATCCAGGCTCTTCCATTACTGACGAAGTAATTAAAAAAGGGTATGTTTTACCAAAAACAATACATGAATGGTCTGATTTTGATTATATAGGTTCCTCAGGACCTTGGGTAAGTGAAGAGAAGTATAATTTTTTTGAGAAATTCAAATTCTATTTAAAATTAGGATTTACAAATCAGAAACGTATTTATAAACCTTTTCAAAGTATTGCAAAATTAAGATGCAAGTATAATTTTTTTTCATTACCTATTGAGAAAAAAATATTTGATATTTTATTTTCCAAACAACATTTGTCGTAATTTTATTTATAAACATTCATTAATAAATTTGAAACTATCGACTTGATTTTCATTTTCATTCCTACAAAATTGAATTTGTTTTCTAACCTTGAAAACGCAACTTCATTGACCACTTTACTTACTGCATATTTATAAAATTTTCTAGAATATGTTCTTTCAAAATCAATATCTCTATCTGTTGACGTTTCCCAGTCAAGTTTATTTGTAATTTTATTCTCAATTTCTTTATATAAACTGGTTCCTTTTATGGGATAAGCAATGGTGATAGTATATTCCGTAGGTTTGGCTTCTTTTAAATATCGAATGGTTTTGTCAATGTCCTCAATTGTTTCTTCTGGATAACCAACCATTACAAAAGTTCCTGTTTTGATACCGATAGCATTCGTGTCTTGAATCATTTTTTTAACGTGATTGATATCTACTCGTCTGTCCATCAAATCAATAATTTTTTGCGACCCACTTTCAGCTCCAATCCAAATTCTAAAACAACCTATTTCTTTTAAAAGTTGCAAAATTTCATCGTTTAAGCGTTCCGCTCTTGTAATGCATTCAAATGGAATGATGGCATTTTGCTTTATTATTTCCGAATGAAATTCTGTTAACCATTTATGACTTACGGTAAAAACATCATCCACAAACCAAATAGCATCTGGATTATATTTTTCTTTAAGCATTTTCATTTCTTCAACTACCAAATGAGCAGGTCTTCTTCTGTAACTTTGTCCATAAACAGCAGTACTACACCATTTACAAGTATAAGGACAACCACGTTGTGTAGAAATGGTCATGGAACTTTTCCCGTGATTTTTTTTCCAAGTTTCCAAATATTTTTGCATGGAAATTGCCTCACGATTTGGTAAAGGCAATTCGTTTAATTCTTTAAATTTTGTTCTAGCATCGGTTTGAATTACTTGATTGTTTTCTAAAAAAGCAATTCCGTTGATTTGATGTATTTCTGAATTATTAATTATAGCTTGATACAATTCAAAAGTTGTTTCTTCCCCTTCGCCAATCACTAAAAAATCGGCTCCAGCTTTTAAATAATTTTCAACATTGTAGGTAACATCTGGACCGCCTAAAACTATTTTTGGGAAATTATACGTTTCAGTTTTTAGGATTTTCATCAATTTAATCACCTCTATTTTGGTCATTAAATTGGTATAAATACATATTACTTTTGGTTTTTTTTCTAAGATAAACTCAAGTTGTGTGGTTTGATTAGAAAAAGTAGTATCAAAAACATCATTACTAATATTTTTACTTTTTAAATAACCAGAAACGTATAATAAACCCAATGGCGGATAGGGTTTCATTATCTTTTGTTCCTTAGGATCATCAGACAAATAATAAGCATGTGTAAAAAGAATACTCATTTTTTTTGTAAAGTTATGATGTAATGATCTGCAAATTTTGATAGAAATGACCAGTTTTTAATTCTCTTTTCCAATACATCTAAACCATATAGAAGTGACTTTTTGTTTTTGAAAAAGGGTTCTAAATAGGATGGTGGAATAAAAAATCCAATGGGTTTCGCTTCAACTATTTCAAAATTTGTTTGACATAAATGTACAATATCTTTTGGATTATAATAATAAGTAGCTACTTTTTCTCCCTCAACATTAGCGTAAACAACTTCTTTTTTTCTTCTAAACGCATTTTTAAAATCTAATTTCAATAGAAAGTAAAGTGGTTCCCAAAGGGTATTTTTAGGCATGATAACTAAACACATTTTCCCATTATCCGAAAGTACTTCTTTCGCCGAATTTAAAAAAAGTTCTAATTCAGATTTCGTCAAACAATTTAATCCGCCAAAATTTGAAAATATCATATCAAATTTTTCTGATTCTTTCGAAATTTTATTGATGTCTAGAACTTTAAAATTTGGGTTTTCTCCACTTGATTTTGTTTGAGCAACAGCAATCATTTCTTCTGAAATATCTGTAGCAGTAACATCAAAACCTTGTTTTGCTAGCCAAATCGCATCTACACCAGTTCCACAATTAATTTCTAATAGTTTCTTTAGGTTTTTTAACTTATTTTGGAGATTAGCATATACCATTTTACGTTGTAGTTTGCCAATTTCAGAATAAGTGAAATGGGTGTCGTAATTTTTGGCTGCTTGGTCGAAATCAGCTTTCATGATGTAATTTTTTCAATAGCATTTTATCAACAAAACTACTTGGAATGTAATAGCCCAATTTTAATATAGAATGAATTTTTTCTTTTGAGAAAGAAAAGTCTTTTAGATTTTCAATGCCTTGACTTATTCTGAATTCTTTGTGAACAAATCGTTGTAACTTTCTGTAATAATTAGAACTGTAAGTTCCCTGAAACATCATGTCAAAATCGTCTGAATCGGTCCAATTGGCTTTTAATAATAAGTCGTCTTTTACTTTTTCATAAAATTTGGTTCCAGGTAATGGATAGGAGATAGAAATCCCAATATTGTCTGGCTTCAATTCTTTAACCATGGCAATTGTTTTTTTAATATCTTCCTGATTTTCATCTAAATATCCAAATTGCAAAAAGAAAGCTACTTTAATATTTTTAGATTTCAACAAATGCGTTGCTTCATAAATTTCTTCCACTTTAGTGCCTTTATCCATAGCATCTAAAATTTTTTGTGAAGCACTTTCTGCACCCACCCAAACTTCTTCTAAACCCGATGCTGCTAAAGCATCAATGGTATTTTCTTTTAGTAATAAATCAACACGACTTTGTATGAAATAGTTGATTTTTAATTCTTTCTCTTTTAAAATAGAATTAAATTCTTGTACCCAATTTGGTTTTAAACCAAAAATATCATCGCACATCCAAAAACGAGACACTCCAAATTTCTCTTTCAGAAATGCAATTTGATTCACTATATATGCTGGTGAATGCGCATTGTATCGGTTTCCGTAGATAGGTTTTGCACACCAATTACATTTATATGGACAACCTCGTGTAGTAGCAATATTTAAAGTGAAAGGTTGTTTACTTTGTTTCCAAATGGTTTTATAACTTTCAATATCCACTAAATCCCATGCTGGCTGAGGTAAATCATCTAAATTTTGCAGGGCAGCTCTGCTTGGGTTTTGAATAATTACGCCTTCTTTTTTATAAATAATTCCAGAAATGTTAGCTGTTTCATTCCCGTTTTCAATAGTTGAAATTAATTCTAAGAGTGTTATTTCGCCTTCACCTCGAATAACAAAATCAGCCCCTTTATTTAAATATTTTTCAAAATGATCTGAAGCGTCGGAACTACAAACAATAACGATACAATTGTGATCTTTTCCTGTTTTAATCATTTCAAAACAGGCTTCACGCATATTGGTTAAGCACATTTTGGTTAAATAATTAAAACCATCATCATAAATAACTAAATATTTAGGGTTTTTATTTTTTAAAATTGGAAGAATCGCTTTCGTGTTATCTCTTAAATTTGTGTCAAATAAATCAACTTCAAATCCATTTTCACGAATTAAAGAAGCAGCATATAAAGTACCTAACGGTGGAAATGGCGTTTTGTTTTCCCATTGTTTGCGATCTAGTTTATAATAATA
>CAMDPE010000270.1 GCA_945903795.1 Lutibacter flavus
GGTTGATGAACTTGAGGAGAGTGCCATCAAACTGGCAAAAGGTGAACGTGAACAGGCCTGGCGGGAAATGGCAAAACAAGTGGCGCATGAGATTAAGAATCCGCTCACGCCTATGCGTCTTACTGTTCAAAGTTTTCAACGGAAATTTGATCCCAAAGATCCAAATATTCAAGATAAAATAAATGAGTTTAGCAATATGTTAATTCAGCAAATTGATACATTGAGCACCATAGCCTCCGCATTTTCAAATTTTGCAAATATGCCTTTACAAAATAGGGAAGAAATAGATATTGTTCAAGTTGTTAAAAAAGCCTTAGATATTTTTACGGAAGATTATATTTCTTTTTTCCCGAAGACGTCCTCCATTATTGCAAAAATGGATAAAACACAGGTCATAAGAATTGTAACAAATTTGGTAAAAAATGCCACACAGTCTTTAGAGGATGTTGAAGATAAAAAATTGGAAGTCACTGTTTCCGAAGATGATGAAAATGTTTGTATCACCATTGCCGATAATGGGAAAGGAATTTCAGAAGAAGATGCCGTAAGGGTTTTTGAGCCTAAATTTACCACCAAAACAAGCGGAATGGGATTGGGGTTGGCGATGGTAAAAAACATTGTTGACGCCTACGAAGGCAGTGTTACTTTTACTTCCCAAACCAATGTTGGAACCGTATTCACAGTTAAATTACCTAAAAATTAAAAAATATGAACTTCGAAAATATTATTGTAACACAACAGGAAAACACTGCGTTAATTACCATCAACAGGCCAACAAAATTAAATGCGCTAAACATAAAAACCATTGAAGAATTGCATGCTGCTTTTGATGCATTAGAAACCAATGAATATGTTAAGGCGATTATTGTAACCGGAAGCGGTGAAAAGGCTTTTGTAGCCGGTGCTGATATTTCTGAGTTTGCAAATTTCAACATTGAAGAAGGAACAGAATTGGCACGAAAAGGTCAAAAAATCTTGTTCGATTTTGTCCAAAATCTGAGTACACCTGTGATTGCCGCCATCAACGGATTTGCTTTAGGAGGCGGTTTGGAATTGGCGATGGCTGCACATTTTAGGGTTGCAAGTACCAACGCAAAAATGGGTTTGCCAGAAGTTTCTTTAGGCGTAATTCCGGGTTATGGTGGTACGCAAAGATTGCCGCAATTGGTGGGAAAAGGAAAAGCTATGGAAATGATTATGACAGCCAATATGATTTCTGCTGCGGAAGCAAAAGATTGGGGTTTGGTGAATTATGTGGTGGAACAGGAAGAATTATTACCGTTATGTGGAAAATTGGCTTCCCGAATGGCTCAAAATTCTTCAGTAGCAATTGCCGCAGCTATTAAAGCCATTAATGCAAATTATGCCAATTTAGTAAACGGATTTGGGGTTGAAATAGAACAATTTGGACTTATTTTTGGTACTGATGATTTTAAGGAAGGAACAACGGCCTTTTTAGAAAAACGAAAACCTGATTTTGAATAGGGAAAAAATAAGAGAAAATAGAATATAGAGAAAAGACTAAAAACTATTCTTTTTCTTTAATGCCTAAAACCCTGTTTATTTGCTTGAATCTTTTTGAATAATAAGCTTCCTTAATAGAGGAAACAATAACACCCAATGATGTGGATGAGTGAATAAATTTTATTTCGTCTCCAATAATTTCGGTAATCATCCCAACATGGTTGATGGATCGACTGCCGTTGGTGGCAAAAAATATTAAATCTCCTTTTTGAGCCTGGGAACGGTCTATTTTAGTTCCTATTTTAGATTGTTGGTTGGATGATCTTGGCAAAGAAAAATCTATTTCTTTAAAAGTATTGAACATCAATCCTGAACAATCAAAACCTTTTAAAGTTGTGCCGCCAGCTCTGTATAAAGTACCTAATTTTTCTGAGGCAGTTTCAATTAATAACTCAATTCTGGAAGGCTCTACCGTAATAATCTTTTCGGTCTTTTCAACTATTGCATTTTTATTTTCAACAATTGCATCTTTCCCGAATTCTTCAGTTATAGCTTCAATAGTTGGTGGTACTTCCCTAATAATTAATGAATAGCCAATAGTAAGTTTATTTACCACAGCAGGGTTTAAACGTTCCAATTCTTTAATTGTGGTGCCGTATTTTCTTGAAATTTTAGATAAAGTTTCCCCTGACGCAATTATATGATTTTGTACTTTAGATAAGTCTTCGGTTGGTATGTTTATAGCCGTTTGTTTCGCATTGGCTTGATTGTTAGGAATCATTAAAATAGCATTCAATTTTAATAATTTTCCTTTAACCTTAGGATTTAATTCATAAATAGCAGCCTCTTTTACATCATATTTTTTAGCGATTGCATAAATACTCTCACCTTTAGTGATTTTATGTTCAATGCTTGTTTGAGAAAACCCAAACGAAGCAGTAAGTAAAAATATAAATGTAAAAAGTTTATAGGTATTCATTTAATCTTATATTTTCTATAATTAATTCAATTGAATTTATAAAAGTGAGTAAAGATATAAAAACTATCAATTGAAAATTTATTTTAACATAACTTTATAATCTTAGGGTCACTATTTTTTTGATTTTTAGAATTTTTTTAAAGCATCATAAAGAAATATTAACGTTTCTAAACATTCTTTTAAATATAAATTTATTGAAGGTTTTTGCTTTATAAATTATATCTTTCCATTCCACTCAGCAAAAAACTGAGTTAAAAATTGCTCCATATAAAGATGTCTGTCGGCGGCAATTTCACGGCCGGTAACCGTATTCATCCTATCTTTTAACAACAGCAATTTTTCATAAAAATGATTGATTGTCGGTGCTTCTGAATTTTTATAGGCTTCTTTCGTTTGATTTAAATCGGGCGCAATTTCCGGATTGTAAAGCAGCCTGTTTTTAAATCCGCCATAATTAAAAGTCCTGGCAATTCCAACCGCGCCAATGGCATCCAGCCTGTCGGCATCTTGGATAACTTCCAACTCTGGCGAGTTAAATTTTTGTTCAAAATTTCCGCCCTTGAAAGAAATATTGCTGATAATATTTTCAATATGGCTGATTATTGAATCATCAACCTGTTGGCTTTCCAAAAACTCACGGGCTATTTTTGGTCCGATTGTTTCATCGCCTTCATGAAATTTTGAATCGGCAATATCATGCAGCAAGGCACCCAATTCCACTACGAATTCATCAACATTTTCATTTTTTGCAATGAGCTTTGCATTGTGCCAAACGCGTAAAATATGAAACCAGTCGTGACCGCCTTCAGCATTTTTTAAGGCATTTTTCACAAATTCTTCGGTATTTTTAATGATTTGCTGGTTGTTCATGGTTTAAAATAATGCTTAAAATCTGAAGACCGCATAAATATCAGCAGTTTTAGTTTGAGGATGCTTAATTAGTAAATTGCAGTGCACTTTCCGTTGACGCATGTAACACTTGTTGGTGGTAAAACAACAGAACAATCAGAAATTATTCCCCATCTTTTGTTGAAGGAATTTTCAAGCGCATTGTAAGTTGCCACTTTTTGCTGAAGCAATTCAAGATTTATTGAAGTGCTGAAAACCAAATAAGTTTTTGGTCCGCCGCAAGCTTTGCTTCCGAAGGCAATAGACTCGCAATTGGAATTTTCTGAACATACGCCCGAATCAACCAACAACTCAATTTCTTCCTGTAAAGCGGTTAACTCGGCCAAATCTTCTTCTTTGGTGAATTCCGTATTGTTTGTGCAACCAAAAACGATTGCCAATAAGGCAATCGTTTTCGAGATATTTTTTATCATTTTCATTTCAAAAGAAATTATTTTTAACAAAATTCCTCGTAAGCTCCGGCTAAATTTGAAGCAATCACTTCTGCAGGTCGACCTTCAATGTGATGACGCTCTAACATATGAACCAAAACACCATCTTTAAATAAGGCAATTGCCGGTGATGATGGAGGAAAAGGAATCATATTTTCACGCGCTTTTGCG
>CAMDPE010000271.1 GCA_945903795.1 Lutibacter flavus
TATAATGGGTGCATTCATCAATCCGATGAGCTGGGCTTATAATTTAACATTTGCATTACTAATTATATTGTTTACCTATTTTTACACTGCTATTTCAGTAAATGCAGTACAAATAGCAGATGATATGAAAAGAAATGGTGGATTTATTCCTGGAGTAAAACCTGGTAAAACAACGGCTGACTTTATTGACAATGTAATGTCAAGAATTACTTTACCAGGTGCAGTATTTTTAGCAATCGTTGCAATCATGCCTTCATTAGCTAGTGTGTTTAATATCAATAGTCAATTTGCTCAATTTTATGGAGGAACTTCATTACTTATCTTAGTTGGTGTAGTATTAGATACCTTACAACAAATAGAGAGCCATTTGATGATGAGACATTACGACGGCTTAATGAAATCCGGAAGGATAAAAGGAAGATCAGCGGTTGGTGGAGTTGTTTAAATAACAATTAGTTGATATTTAGAAAAAAAAGTGTATTTTTGCAGCCCCTTTTTCGGTTAATATGACAAAACAGTCGCTAATAAAACAAGATGGTACGATAACAGAATCGTTAAGTAACGCCATGTTCAGAGTACGCTTGGAAAACGGGCACGAAATCATAGCCCACATTTCCGGTAAGATGAGAATGCACTACATTAAAATCTTACCAGGAGATAAGGTGTCAGTAGAAATGTCACCATATGATTTAACAAAAGGTAGAATAATTTACAGGTATAAATAAACCTATAAGAAATGAAAATCAGAGCATCTGTCAAAAAGCGCAGTGAAGACTGCATTATTGTAAAACGTAAAGGAAGAGTTTACGTAATCAATAAAAAGAACCCAAAGTTTAAACAACGTCAAGGATAAAATAAAGTATGGCTCGTATTGCTGGTATTGATTTGCCCAAAAATAAGAGGGGCGAGATTGGATTAACTTATATTTTCGGAATTGGACGCTCCACTTCTCAGAAGATTCTTACAAGTTGCGGCATTAGCTGGGACAAGAAAGTAAGTGAGTGGAATGACGAAGAGTTAAATGCAATCAGAAAACACATCACCGAAGGTTTAACCATCGAAGGTGAATTACGTTCAGAGCGTCAATTGAATATTAAGCGTTTGCTTGATATCGGATGCTACAGAGGATTACGTCACCGTAAAGGTTTACCTGTTCGCGGACAACGTACTCGTACTAATTCTAGAACTAGAAAAGGTAAACGTAAAACAGTTGCAGGTAAAAAGAAAGTAACTAAATAGTAAGAAGTAAGAAAGATGGCAGCGAATAATAAGAAAGTTACCAAAAAGAGAGTTGTTAGTGTAGATGCTCATGGACAAGCACACATTAAAGCTTCTTTCAATAACATCATTATTTCATTAACCAATCAGACAGGTCAAGTTATTTCTTGGGCATCTGCAGGTAAAATGGGATTTAGAGGTTCAAAGAAAAACACTCCTTATGCAGCTCAAATGGCAGCAAGTGATTGCGCTAGAGTAGCATTTGAAGCTGGAATGAAAAAAGTTGATGTATTTGTAAAAGGACCGGGTTCTGGTAGAGAATCAGCTATCCGTACTTTACAAGTTGCAGGTATTGAAGTTTTATCTATTACAGATATTACTCCACTTCCTCACAACGGATGTCGTCCTCCAAAAGCTCGTAGGGTTTAATATTTAAAAAGAGACGCAAAATGGCAAGATATATAGGACCAAAAACCAAGATTGCAAGACGTTTCAAGGATCCGATTTTCGGACCTGATAAGTCTTACGAAAAAAGAAATGTACCTCCTGGGCAGCATGGTATGGCACGTAAACGTGCTAAACTAACAGAATATGCAGTTCAGTTGTATGAAAAACAAAAAGCAAAATTCACTTATGGAGTTTTAGAGCGTCAGTTCTACAAAACTTTTGAATTATCTGCTCGTAAAAAAGGAATTACAGGTGAAAACTTGTTAAAATTCTTAGAAGCTAGATTAGACAATACAGTATTTCGTTTGGGTATTGCTCAAACTCGTGCTCAAGGTCGTCAGTTAGTTTCTCACCGTCATATCACAGTAAATGGTAACATTGTTGACATTAGTTCATATCAATTAAAACCTGGTGATGTTGTTGGTGTAAGAGAAAGATCAAAATCATTAGAATTAATTACCGAATCATTAGCTGCTAGCAATTCAAAGAAATTTAATTGGTTGAATTGGGATGGTAAATTGATGAGTGGAACTTTCATGGCTTATCCAGAGCGTGATCAAATTCCTGAAAACATCAAAGAACAGTTGATCGTTGAGTTGTATTCAAAATAATCATTAATCAGATTTATCAATGGGTATCCTTGCTTTTCAAAAGCCCGACAAAGTTATTATGCATAAAGAAACTGACTTTTTTGGTCAGTTCGAATTCCGTCCTCTTGAAAAAGGGTATGGTGTAACTATCGGTAATTCTTTACGCAGAATTCTCCTTTCATCATTGGAAGGATACGCGATCACAGGTATTAAAATTGCCGGTGTTGATCATGAGTTTTCAACCATTAAAGGTGTAATTGAAGATGTAACTGAAATTGTTTTGAATTTAAAACAAGTTCGTTTCAAAAGAATTACTGATGGAGTTGATAATGAAAAAATCTATATCAATATCAAAGGTCAGGAGCAATTCTTAGCGGGTGAAATTGGTAAACATACCAATTCATTCAAGGTGTTGAACCCTGATTTGGTAATCTGTAATATGGAATCATTTGTGCACTTGGAAATAGAAATGACTGTTGAAAAAGGTCGTGGATATGTTCCTGCAGATGAAAATAAACCTAAAGATGCAGTTATTGGATTGATTCCAATGGATGCAATCTTTACTCCAATTAAGAATGTTAAATATGGTGTTGAAGATTATCGTGTTGAGCAAAAAACCGACTACGAAAAACTTCAAATTGAAATCACTACAGATGGTTCAATCCATCCTGAAGAAGCTTTGAAAGAAGCTGCTAAGATTTTAATTCAACACTTTATGTTGTTCTCAGATGAGTTAATCACTTTAGATACTCAAGTGAAAGAACCTACTCAAGAAGTAGATGAGAACTTCCTTCATGTTCGTAAAATATTAAAAACTCCTCTATCAGATTTAGATTTATCAGTAAGAGCTTACAATTGTTTGAAAGCTGCTGATATCAAATCGTTAGCTGATTTGGTTGCTTATGATATTGCTGATTTGTTAAAATTCAGGAATTTCGGTAAGAAATCATTAAGTGAGTTAGAAGAATTAGTACGTGAGAAGGGATTAACTTTCGGTATTGATATTTCAAAGTATAAGTTGAACGAAGACTAGAACCTAGATTTTAGTTAAGAACAGAAAATAAAGATGAGACACGGAAAAACATTCAATCACTTAGGCAGAACTGCTTCGCATAGAAAATCTTTACTTGCTAACATGGCTAGTTCATTGATTATCCATAAGCGTATTAGCACAACTTGCGCAAAAGCTAAAGAATTGCGTAAATATGTAGAGCCTCTAATTACTAAAGCAAAAGACGATAGCACTCATTCTCGTCGTGTTGTATTTAGTTATTTAAAAAATAAAGAATCAGTATCAGAATTATTTGGTGCTGTTGCTCAAAAAATCGCTGATCGTCCAGGCGGATATACCAGAGTTTTAAAAACTATGAACCGTAAAGGCGATAATGCTGAAATGGCAATTATAGAATTGGTAGATTTCAACGAAAACCTACTTGGTGAGAAATCAGCTAAATCAACTGCTGCTAAAAGAACTCGTCGTGGTAAAACTGCTAAAAAAGCAGAAGGTACTACAACTGAAGAATCAGCTAGCTAATCAGAAATATTTTATTATTAAAAAGCAGTATCATTTGATACTGCTTTTTTTTTTGTTTTAGGGGGTAACCATTCATTTGATTTTTATGTGGTTTAGACTTTAATAGTCTTTACATTAAAGATTTTCAATTCATTATTTGTTATACAAAGAAATCAATTCTTGTTT
>CAMDPE010000272.1 GCA_945903795.1 Lutibacter flavus
TACAGTATTACATCAACTGCCCAGGAAATTAAAAAAAGCGATTCTATTCGGGTAAACCAGTATGGACAAGAAGTTGGCTGGTTAAGCCTTAATGGCGAATCACAAGAGGGAATCTTGAAATTTACGTCGGATGACAAAAGTTATTCAATTTGGATGGATAACCGAGTTCAATTTGATGGCGCATTTTTTTCAAATGATGTTTATAACCCTATTGGGAATGGCGCCTCAATACGAAGAGCACGATTTGGCATAAAAGCCATTTTGTGGACTAATTGGTATGGTGAAATTGATTTGGATTTCTCGGGCTCTGCAGTTGAACTAAAAGACGCTTATGTAAAATACACTTTTGATTCTGGTGATTTTAATATTAAAGCAGGTCATTTTAAGGAAAGTTTTGGGATGGAAACAACCACAACATCCAGATACCTCACTTTTATTGAACGCGCTTTGTCGTCTAAACTAGATCCATCGCGAACTCTAGGCGTGCAAGTGAATCATTGGGCAGATAAATACATTCTTGCTGCAGGCATCCATTTTAATACAATTGGTGATTTGGAAGAGGTTACTTTTTCTCAAGCCGCCAATAAAGATTTTGGGGTAGATGAAGGTTATTCTCTTACCGGTAGAGCTGTTTTTAAACCAATTTGCGACAATGAAAAAGTGCTTCACGTTGGTGTTGTGGGTTCTTACAGAACACCAAAAACTACCGAAGAAGTTATTGGAGCTTATAGGTTTAGCACGCGTTCAATTAGTTCAATAAACAGAAGAAAATATATTGATACAGATGATATTTTAAATGTTGACCATAATACTATGCTAGGCTTTGAATTGGCGGGAGCTTATAAGGGATTTATGTTCCAAAGTGAATACAAAACGGTAGATGTGTATAGAAAAGGCGATTTGGCAACAATGAATATCAACGGTTATTACGTGCAGGCAGCTTATCTGCTTTTTGGCGGAAAATATAATTATAATGGCGCTGATGGAGAATTTACAAGAATTGAAAGAGGTAAAAAATATGGTGATTTAGAAGTTGCCTTAAAATACGATTTTATTGATGCAAATGATGCAAAAGCCGGAATTTATGGAGGTTCTGCAGAAGCTTATACAGTTGGATTAAATTATCACTTTAATCCGAATGTGAAATTTATGGTGAATTATGTGTATAACAACAACGACCGTTATGCCAATGGTAAAGGAAAACTATTTATAGGCCATGATATTGATGGAAACTTAACCAAAGATCCTGTAAAAGTTGTTGAAACTGAAGGAAACGCCGGAGATGATTTTGGTATGTTGGCGTTTAGAATAGAAGTCGATTTTTAATAAATTTAAAACAAGTTAAAATGAAAAATTTAAAATATTTATTAGCAATAACTCTGGTCACACTAATTGGTTGTGTTGAAGATGAGGTTATGGAAACCCAGGGGCCAATAATTGCGGAAGCAGTTAAATTAAATGAAATTATGTCGACCGGCGAACCGGATTGGATAGAATTATACAACGGCAGCGATGCAAGTATTAATTTATCGGGTTATAAATTATCGGACACCAGCCAAGAATGGACAATAGACAATCTTACCATACCTGCTGGCGGATTTGTATCTTTTAATTGTGACGATTCTAATGTGCCAAATGTGTCCACCAATTTTAAAATATCTTCCGCAGGGGAAAAAATTACCTTAAAAAATGCAGCGGGAGAAATTATTGATGAAATTACGACTCCAGATATGGCTGCTCAAATTGGGCTAACTTATGGTAGAGAAGTTGATGGTGGCGCTACTTGGGCTGTTCAAAGTCCTTCAAAAGGAGCAGCTAATAGCAATGTAAGTGCTGCGCCAATTATAATTGCAAATTTAATTTCTAATGTTGATGACAATTCTTATGTAGATTATTCGGTAATTACTTCTGATGCAGATGGAATTAGAGATGTAAAGTTGTATTTAGAAATAGGAACAGGAATTTCAATTGTAGAAATGGCACCAATAGGAGGCGGAGAATATATATACAGAATTCCAGTATTAAATCCAGATACAGTTGTAAAATACTATGTGGTAGCCACTGATGAAAGCGGAAGCAAAAGCTATTTCCCTGAAACAGCCCCAGATGTTAAAGCTAGTTTTACGGTAGCCAACGGAAAACCGCTGTTTGTTTCTGTAGTTCCTTCCAATGAAAATCCGGCGGAAGGCGAAGCTATCAACTTTACCGTAACAACGTATGATAAATCGGGCGTAAAAGAAGTGCGGTTGTATTATGTGTTGAATAACGCGTTAGCAACAACAAAAACAACCATTACGCTTACCACAACAGACAATATAACTTTTACGGGAACAATCCCGGCACAATTAGACGGAGACAAAATATACTATTATTTAAGGGTTGAAGACAACGGCGGATTGAGAACCTATTATCCTGAAGAAGTTGTTGTAGATGGTGTGGTGACAAGTGCATTTAACCACGATGTGGCTTCAACCTGGCCATTTATCACGGTAGCGCCTTTGGCTATTTTAAATCAGTTGGTGATTAATGAAATAAACGCATCGGGAGCTCCTTTTGATTTTATTGAATTGTACAATGCCACAAATGCTTCAATAGATATTAGTGGTTTTAAGGTTTATGATTCTGGAGGAATTGCCGTTGCTTATGTTATTCCTGCCGGAACCACAATTGCTTCGCACGGGTTTTATTTGATTGAAACCGGCAGCGGATCGCCTCAAGGACAATTTGGGATTTCTTCATCTGGAGAAGACATTACTTTGGCAAATACTACCGATCAAACAATTGACCAATTGTTAAAAGCAAACTGGCCGGGAGTTCCTTTGGTTGCACGTAAATTGGATGGCGCAGCCAAATGGATTGTTCCTGTTGCCGAAACAAAAGGAACTTCAAATAATTAGATAGAAGGTTTAAAAGTTCGGTACCTATTATTTTTAACCACAAAGTTCGCCAAGAAAATGCTTAGCGACTGTTGCGCAAACCTTTGTGAACTTTGCGGTTAGAAATTATTAATATGAAATGCGTTAGGGATTGAAGCGGAAATACTGGCATTGCGATTTCGTAAGCTGAGGTAAAGATTGCTTCGTTCCTCGCAATGACAGATTGCAGCGAAAAGCCCAACCCGCAGGGGAACGCCCAAAATTGTGATAAGGAAATTGCTTTGAATAGAATTTACGCTAAAAACAAATAACATAAAAATATGACTACAAAGCCAACAATGAAAATAGGCGAAATATCAAAGCCTCGTTTCGAATATAGAACATTTGGACAAAATTTTGATGAACAAGCCAGGTTTATGGCGCGTTTGTCTGTCCCAATTCCTCAAAGTGTTTGGGAACGAACATCCGATGAAATTTACATTCTTTCAAAAACAAATGATATTAACAACACCAAAATTAGGGACGGTAAAATGGATATCAAAACCTTTGTGCAAACTGTTGATGGTTTGGAACAATGGAATCCATTAATGAAAGGCGAGTTTCCAATGGCCAAAGAAGTTTTGGCCAAAGAAGTTTTTCCTGCATTTAAAGTTAAAATGCCAACATTAACAAAAGACATTTATACATTTGATGAGTTTATGGCAATTGTTGATGCGCATCCTGACCTTCAGGGCGTAAAAGTACACAAACAACGATTTGGCTATATGGTAAATAACACCATTTGTGAAGTTGGAAATGTGCTTATAAACGGTGCAAAAGTGGTGACCATAAATTCTGAATCAACAGAAATTGAGGACATTAAAAAAACAATTGCAGATGTAGGTTTACAAGGTGTAGAAAACATCAATTATTTACAGGCAATAAAACGAGTAATAGGCTGGATAAATAAACCTTTAGCTAATTAAAATGGCACAAGAAATAGAAAGAAAGTTTTTAGTGAAAAGCGACGCTTTTAAGGCAGAAGCTGCAACAAAAACAAGAATAACCCAAGGGTATTTATCATCAATACCTGAAAGA
>CAMDPE010000273.1 GCA_945903795.1 Lutibacter flavus
AAAATTTAACATTCAATGTCACAAATTCCAACCGTTCAAAAAATGCCGTTATTTTTGAAAATACCTTGAAAGGCAGTTTGCTTTTTAACGTATCTTTATTCATTTCACCAAGAAAAAAATAGACCTTATGGAAAAAGCACTTTATTTTATGCCAGATATCAGCGGGTTCACAAAATTTGTGAATAACACGGAGATTGAACACGGCATTCACATTATTGCTGAATTGCTGGAATTATTAATTGACAGCGACACCATAAATTTACAATTGGTTGAAATTGAAGGCGATGCATTATTTATGTTTACGTCCAAAATACCCAATTATGAACAACTTTTGGAGCAAACAACAGTGATGCTCGAAAATTTTCACAAGCATACTAAAAGCTATGAATCGAAACGAATTTGCAATTGTGGTTCGTGCCGAACAACCACCAATCTGGAACTTAAATTTTTGGTTCATTATGGGGATTTGGCCTTTATCAAAGTGAAAAATTTTACAAAACCTTATGGTCAGGATGTGATTAAAATACATCGTCTATTAAAAAATCAGGTGCCTGTTAATGAGTATCTTCTGCTTAGCAATAATGCTTACGATTTTTATAAAACCCAAGTCGATGAAACTTGGATAAAAACAAGTGAAAACAATAACTTGGGGCAACTTGATTATTTTTACAAAAACCTAGAAAATATTCAAAGGAATGTGCAAATACCAGACGAAAATGGAAACATTGAAAACATAGAAAATGCACTTCCCACAATTACTTTGGAAAAAATATTGGATGACAATGCCCAAAATATTTTTACCGTTATCAGCGAGTTAAAATACCGTCATCTGTGGGATAAAGAAGTTAAAAAAATAGAGTTTGACGAGAACAAGGTAAACAGAATTGGCACCCAGCATAATTGTGTGTTAAACATAGGAAATCTGAATTTTGAAACCATTGCAAACGATACTTCAGACGATTTGATATATGGCGAAAGCACCAAAGATATGATGTTTACAAAAAACTTTTCCTACTTCATAAAACTTCATAAAATTGCTGAAAATAAAACAAAAGTGGAAGTGAATTTATTTTTGGAATTAAACACGATTGGCACTTTTATGCAATCAAATATCGTAAAAATGATAAAAAAAATGTGGAACAACAAACTGGATCAATTAGCCTTGGTTTTAAAAAATAAGAAACAATTCCAAAATATTTAGTTATGCAAACAATCCTGAAAAAAGCAGAAAACTTTGTGCTGAAAAGTTTGAATGAAAATCTAAAAAGCGCTTTTGTTTACCACACATTTAACCATACCCAATTTGTGGTCTCCAAAATAAATGAAATCATTAAAAATGAAAATCTGACTGATGACGAAAAAGAAATTGTATTGCTGGCGGGTTGGTTTCACGACATTGGCTATACTTTTGACAAGGCAAAACACGAAGATCACAGCATCACCATTGCTGAAGAATTTTTAACAAAAGAAGGATACGATATAAATAAGACAAAACAGATTGCAGCGTGTATCAATGCCACGAAATTGAATGAAACACCTTCTTCCTTGCTCCAAGAAATTCTTTGTGATGCCGATTTTGCGCATTTGGCCTCAAAAAATTACGACAAGCTTGCCAACCAGCTTCGCGAGGAATTTGAAAATATTGGTTGTGGGACCTATACAAATATAGAATGGATGAAGGAAAATATTGCCGTTTTTAAACAGCATAAATATTATACCAAATTTGCCATACTAAATTGGAATATTCCCAAAAACGAAAACTTAATCTCCATAAAAAAGGAGCTAAAAAAAGCAACAAAAAAAGCGGAACAAAAAGCGATTTCTGAAAACAGATCGGAAAGAAGCATTGACACGCTATTTAGGGTTACCTTAAAAAATCACCTTACTTTAAGCGATATTGCCGATACCAAAGCCAATATTTTGCTTTCGGTGAATGCCATTATCATTTCTATGGCGCTGTCTAATTTAATTCCAAAATTCGACAATCCGACAAACCATTTTTTAATTTACCCAACCATTATTTTTGTGCTATTTAGCGTGGTTTCTATGGTTTTATCGGTAATCGCGACCCGGCCAAGCGTTACTTCAGGAAAATTTACCAAAGAAGACGTTGAAAATAAAAAAGTGAATTTATTGTTTTTTGGGAATTTTCATAAAATGAAATTAGAGGAATTTGAAGCCGCGCTAAACGTGGTGATGAATGATAAAGAGTATTTGTATGCATCAATGACCAAAGATTTATATTTTTTGGGTAAGGTATTAGACAGAAAATATAAAATTCTCAGATGGACTTACACCATTTTTATGGTTGGAATTATTACTTCAGTAATTGCATTTGCCATTTCTTATAACATTTTTAGCTTCTAAAAAATAAAAAATCTTGAAAGTGCGATTTAAATATTTGCTGAAACTATGTCAGAATCTAACTAATAATTAAAAATGAAAGACCAATTTTTAATCAATTTATCAAAACATTTCACTGTGAAAATAATTGGAATATTGTTTTTCGTAGGTGTTATTTATTCTTGCAAAAATAAAGAAAGCAACCTGGCAATTCATCCGTATTGTGCTTCAGAATATTGTTCAGTTGAAGGAAAGCAAGAACTTATAAATTTATATCAGAACAGCAAAGCCATTGAAAAAACAATCTATTTTGATATTAATTGTATTGTTACATCTGAAAAGTCTCTCCACTTTTTTAAAATTTCGGAGAAAATTAAAAAACTTAACCAAACTTATGCTCCATCTCACATTCAATTTCGGTTGTTGCCGATAATTTTACATAAGCCGGTAGCCGTTAATTTAGATGAAATTGAAAGGAAAAAGAGTTTTCGACGACTAGTAACTCAGGATTTGGAGAAAGTTGATGCTCTAAATATTTTTATTGTGCCTCACGGAAAATATCTTAACGGATTTACCTATGTGATTCGGGATAATTTTTTAAACTATTTCAATTTAGTGGAGTGCAATACCACTTTTATTAGTGAAAAAGCCTGGTTCAATGAATCAACTTTGGCGCACGAATTGGGTCATTTTTTCGGATTGCAGCATACCTTTGGTAAAAGCCCCTATGAAAATACGACATTGGAAAAACCCGACGGATCAAATTGCATTGAAGAAGGAGATTTTATTTGTGACACGCCTGCTGATCCAAATGGAAAAATCAATAAAAAATGTGAATATATTGGTTTGTCGGATGCTAAAAAATACGACTTTAATCCGCCAATTACCAATTATATGAGTTATTACCGAAATGACTGCAAAAATGAATTTACGCTAGGACAATATGCCTCGATGAATGCCTTTGCCAATAAATACCGGAAATATTTAGGAACTGAAAATTAAACTAAAATGAAAATTATACTTAAATCAACAATTACCTGCCCTAAATGTGGCTTCCAAAAAGAGGAACAGATGCCTACAGATGCTTGCCAGTTTTTTTATGAATGCGAAAATTGTAAAACAGTTTTGCGCCCCAAAGAAGGAGACTGTTGTGTATATTGCAGTTTTGGTAGTGTTGCTTGCCCATCAATTCAAGAAAATAAAAAAGACTGCTGCTAAATAAAATTAAAACAATATAATTCTTAAAATCACATAAAATGAAAAAATTAGTAATCCTTTCCTTAGTAATAACCTCTTTATTCGCTTGTAAAAACAACACGAAAGAGCAAGAAATCAAAACAACTTCAGCCAAAGATACCATCGATTATTCAGCCTATGGAATGGATCCTGAATACCTTCCAAAAGGCTTGGCGATAGGCTCAGATGCACCGCAGATTGTATTTACAACTGTTGAAAATGAAAAAGTTGAATTGGAAGATCTTTATCAAAACCAACCCTTAGTTATTATTTTCTATCGCGGTTTTTGGTGTCCCGTTTGTAACAAACATTTATCGGAATTTGCAACCAGAGCAAAAGAA
>CAMDPE010000274.1 GCA_945903795.1 Lutibacter flavus
AACCACCCTTTCAGCACCATTGATAACAAAGGTACCACGTGGAGTCATGTAAGGAATAGTTCCTAAATACACATCCTGAACGATAGTTTTAAAATCTTCGTGTTCAGGATCATTACAAGAAAGACGTAATTTAGCTTTCAGAGGAACTGAATAAGTTAAACCACGCTCGATACACTCATCGATAGAATAACGAGGAGGATCTACAAAATAATCAAGGAATTCAAGAACGAAAATGTTTCTTGTATCAGTAATCGGGAAATTTTCCAGAAATACTTTATACAAACCCTCGTTCTCACGACTTTCAGAGGTAGTATCTAACTGAAAGAACTCCCTGAACGACTGCAACTGAACATCGAGAAAATCAGGATAATCAATTACGGGTTTGACAGAAGCAAAATTGATTCTTTCTCCTGTCGGGTTATTAATATTGGCCAATTTGAATTTTAATTTAAAGGTATACCGACACTTCGATTTCCATAAAACAGGAAAGTGACCCACGGCTCCGAGCCGGGGTCACAAACTCTTAGTATGCTGAGTTTAAATTACTTAAGCTCAACTTCAGCTCCTGCTTCAGTAAGCTTAGCTTTCAAATCTTCAGCAGTTGCTTTATCAACGCCTTCTTTAACCGGCTTTGGAGCTCCGTCTACTAATTCTTTAGCTTCTTTCAAACCTAAACCTGTTAAATCTTTAACGATTTTAACAACGTTTAATTTGTTAGCACCTGCGCTTTTCAAGATAACATCAAAAGATGTTTTTTCAGCAGCAGCTTCTGGTGCTGCAGCTGGAGCCGCAACAGCAACTGCAGCAGCAGCTGGTTCGATTCCGTACTCATCTTTCAAAATTTTAGCTAACTCGTTAACTTCTTTTACTGTTAAGTTAACTAATTGTTCTGCGAACGCTTTTAAATCTGCCATGTTTCTAAATTTTAATTGTTATTATTTCTGTAATTGTGATATTTAAATTATTCCGGACGTTCTGATAATGTTTTAACAACGCCTGCGATGGTTGAACCACCTGATTGTAATGCGCTGATAACATTTTGAGCCGGTGATTGTAACATACCGATGATTTCACCGATAAGTTCATTTTTAGTTTTAAGGTTGATTAACGATTCTAATTGGTTATCTCCGATAAACACATCAGCATCGATACAAGCACCTTTTAATCTAGGAATTTCACCCTTTTTTCTGAAGCTTTTGATAACTTTTGCCGGAGCTTTCATGTCTTCGCAGAACATCAAAGCTGTGTTACCTTTTAAGGTATCAACAATCGCACCAAAATCTCTTCCTGATTGTTCCATAGCTTTTTCAATCATGGTATTTTTTGCAACTTGCATAATGATACCATTTTTGAATAACTCTCTTCTTAAACTGCTCGTTTGTTGAGCATTCAGGCTAGCGATATCTGTCAAATAAATATTCTTATATTGACCAAATTTCTCTACTAAGCCTGCTATAACTTCTGCTTTTTCTTCCCTTTTCATCGCTTAATCAATTAAATTCCAGGTACTGACTTTGTGTCAACAGTAATTCCCGGACTCATAGTACTGCTGATGTGGATACTTTTAAAATAGGTTCCTTTTGCTGAAGATGGTTTTAATTTAGAAATGCTTTGAATTAACTCAACTGCATTTTCAACTAATTTTTCAGGAGCAAAAGTTGATTTACCGATTGAAGTATGAATGATACCTTCTTTATCTACTTTGAAATCAATTTTACCTGCTTTAACTTCTTTAACAGTTTTTCCAACTTCTTGGGTTACAGTTCCACTTTTAGGATTTGGCATTAAGTTACGAGGACCTAATATTTTACCTAATTTACCTAATTTAGCCATTACAGCAGGAACAGTGATAATAATATCAATATCTACCCAACCTTGTTCAATTTTTTGAATATACTCATCTAATCCAACATAATCAGCACCAGCCTCTTTAGCTTCTGCTTCTTTATCAGGAGGTACCAAAGCTAAAACTTTAATTGTTTTACCAGTACCATGAGGTAAAGCAACCACACCACGAACCATTTGGTTTGCTTTCTTAGGATCAACACCTAAACGAATATCAATATCAACTGATGAATCGAATTTGGTGTAGGAAATCTCCTTTACCAATTTTGAAGCATCAGATAAAGTATATGCTTTAGCAGCATCTACCTTTTTCAGGGCTTCTTTTCTTTTCTTACTTATCCTTGCCATTTCGCTATTAATTAATTGTTAAAAGGATTTTCGCCTGTTACATTCAAGCCCATGCTACGCGCACTACCTGCAACCATTTTCATAGCTGATTCAACTTTGAAACAGTTCATGTCAACGATTTTATCTTCAGCGATAGTTCTGATTTGATCCCAAGTTACAGAACCGTTTTTCTTTCTGTTAGGTTCAGCAGAACCTTTTTGGATTTTAGCTGCTTCTAATAATTGGTTTGCTACAGGAGGAGTTTTGATTACAAAATCAAAAGACTTATCACTGTACACTGAAATCACAACAGGTAAAATTTTTCCTGCTTTATCTTGGGTTCTTGCATTGAATTGTTTGCAGAACTCCATGATATTTACACCTTTCGATCCCAAAGCTGGACCAATTGGAGGTGCCGGATTTGCAGCGCCACCTTTTACCTGAAGTTTAATAAAACCTGTTAGTTCTTTAGCCATAACATCATTCTTTTTTTGTCCTTCACAGGACTATACTACATTTAACTTTCTTTTTCTACTTGAACAAAATTGAGTTCTAATGGGGTTCTTCTTCCGAAGATTTTAACCATTACCTTCAATTTCTTTTTGTCTTCCATCACTTCTTCAATAACACCACTGAAGCCGCTGAAAGGTCCATCAATTACTTTAACATTCTCACCAACAATGTATGGTTCGCTTAAAGTTTCACCTTGTTCAGAAATATCATCTACGTTGCCCAGAATTCTATTTACTTCAGAAATTCTTAGAGGTGTAGGGGTTGCTTTTCCACCAAGGAAACCGACAACACCATTTACAGATTCAATGATATGACCAACTTCACCTTCGACATTCGCTTGAATGAGAATGTAACCTGGTAAATACGCTTTTTCTTTGGATGTCTTCTTACCGTTTTTAACCTGATAGATTTTTTCGGTAGGAATCAGGATTTGCGGAACGTTCGCAAGAAGCCCTGCCCTTTCGAGTTCTACCTCGAGTTGAGCTTTAACTTTCTTTTCCTGACCGGTAATGGCTCTCACCACGTACCATTTGAATTGTTCTGTTTGTTGTTCAGACATTTTAATCTACCGAATTAGTACCTCTTATTGGTTTTGAAAAATTTGGTAAAAGAATCCCAAGGCGCTACCACTTGCCAAATCGATAATACCAATAATAAACGCAATAATCAACGAAGCGATCATTACAATAATGGTACTTTCTTGTAGGTCTTCCCAGCTAGGCCAAGAAACCTTGTTCATCAGTTCATCGTAAGATGATTTTAAGTATTCAGATAACTTGCTCATTTGCTTTTTTATCTCGCACGGGCACCAGGATTCGAACCCAGATCAAAAGTTTTGGAGACTTCTATTCTACCATTGAACTATGCCCGTATATTATTTCCGTTTAATAAGGTGATTGATTTTGGAAATTCAATCTTGTCTAAAATAGACTAAAACAACCTTTTTTTAACTACTAAGTAGTTGATTTTGTTAATTCTATAAGACACCAAGTGTTGGTTAGATCTCTAACCAACACTTGAATGTCTGAATTAGATTACTCAATAATTTCAGTCACCTGACCAGCACCTACTGTTCTACCACCTTCACGGATAGCGAAACGTAAGTTTTTCTCCATAGCGATAGGAGCGATCAATTGAACTGTGATAGTGATGTTATCGCCAGGCATAAC
>CAMDPE010000275.1 GCA_945903795.1 Lutibacter flavus
AAACCTTAAAAACCGGCAAGGAACTTATTATGAATTTGGTTCCTAATCCCTCTCATTTAGAAACAGTTGGTCCGGTGGTGCAAGGGATTTCACGTGCAAAAATAGACAATGATTACAATGGAGACAATTCAAAATTGCTTCCGATTATTGTTCACGGTGATGCGGCAATCGCGGCACAAGGCGTTGTTTATGAAGTGATACAAATGAGCCAATTGGCTGGTTATTCAACCGGAGGAACCATTCATATTGTGGTAAACAATCAAATAGGATTTACCACAAATTATTTGGATGCCCGCTCAAGCACCTATTGTACGGATGTTGCTAAAATAACCCTGTCACCTGTTTTGCACGTAAATGCCGATGATGTGGAAGCCGTTACCCACGCCATAGAATTTGCGCTTAATTTTAGAATGCAATTCAAAAGAGATATTTTTATTGATTTGCTAGGTTACAGAAAATACGGCCATAACGAAGGTGATGAGCCTCGTTTTACACAGCCAAAATTATATAAAGCCATCGCAAAACATCCAAATCCTAGAGATATTTACGCGCAAAAACTGATTGAAGAAGGGGTGATTGATGATGCTTTTTTAAATAATTCTATTGCTAAATTTAAAGATTTATTAGAAGAGGAATACCTGCATTCAAAAGAGATTGAAACTTCAAAAGTAAGGGAGTTTATGCAAGAAACCTGGAAAGATTTTTCCAGAAAAGGTTTAGAAGATATGCTGTTTTCTGAAAAAACCGCTTACCCAAAATCAAAACTGAAAGACATTGCTAAAATTGTCTCATCCGTTCCAAAAGGTATTAAATTTTTACGCAAAGCTGAGAAAATTTTATTGGACAGGTATAATATGGTTTTTGAAAGTGACAGAATAGATTGGGGAATGGGAGAAACATTGGCTTATGGAACTTTGCTTCAGGAAGGATTTGACATCCGTATTTCCGGCCAGGATGTGGAGCGTGGAACTTTTAGTCACCGCCACGCTATTTTACGTGATGAAATTTCCGAAGAACGCATCAACTTGCTTAATATGATAGGCGACAGTCAGGGAAAAATGGACATCTACAATTCCTTATTGTCTGAATACGGTGTGCTTGGTTTTGATTATGGTTACGCCATGGCAAATCCTAATACCTTAACTATTTGGGAAGCACAATTTGGAGATTTTAGCAATGGAGCCCAAATTATATTCGACCAATATATGTCGGCAGCAGAAGATAAATGGAAACTGCAAAATGGAATCGTAATTTTATTGCCGCATGGTTATGAAGGACAAGGTTCTGAGCATTCTTCAGCACGCATGGAACGTTTTTTACAATTGTGCGCTATAGACAATATGATTTTAGCGGATTGTACCACCCCAGCAAATTTTTTCCATTTATTGCGTCGTCAAATGAAACGTGATTACAGAAAACCACTAATTGTGTTTACACCTAAAAGTTTGCTGCGGCATCCTTTGGCAACCTCCTCTTTGGATGAATTTTCAAGCGGAAATTTTCAAGAGGTAATAGACGATAATATTGATAAAAAAAATGTAACTAAATTGGTATTTTGCACCGGTAAATTTTATTACGATTTATTGGCTGAGCGCACCAGTTTGGAAAGAAATGATGTAGCTCTAATAAGAATTGAACAATTATTTCCATTACATTTAGAAAAATTACAACAGGTAATCGACAGTTATCCGAATGTTAAAAAATACGTTTGGGCACAGGAAGAACCTGAAAATATGGGCGCTTGGAGTTTTATGCTGCAACGGTTCAGATTGGTAAATCTTGAAGTGGCATCACAATCATTCCACGCAGTTCCTGCAGCGGGTTCTTCAACAAGATTTAAAAGAAGACACCAACGCATCATTGATAAAGTATTTAAAACTAACGAATAAAATATACTTAAAATTTTTATTCTATAAGAAATTTAAGGAAGCAAAAAGACAAAAAAATTAAAGAGATGATTTTAGAAATGAAAGTTCCCTCACCGGGAGAATCTATCACAGAAGTAGAAATTGCAGCTTGGCTTGTTAAAGATGGTGACTATGTAGAAAAAGATCAGCCAATTGCTGAAGTGGATTCAGATAAAGCAACCCTTGAGTTGCCAGCTGAAGAAAGCGGCATTATTACATTGAAGGCTGAAGAAGGCGATACTGTAACTGTTGGTTCAATTGTTTGTTTAATCGATTTAGAAGGTAAAAAACCTGATGGAGCACCTTCTGCAAAAATTGAAAAACAAACTGAAAAGACAGAAAATAAACAAGTAGAAAAACCTGTAGCTCCAATTGCAGTTGAAAAAACTTACGCCAGTGGTGTAGCTTCCCCAGCAGCAAAAAAAATATTAACCGAAAAAGGAATTACCTCTTCTGAGATTTCCGGAACCGGAAAAGATGGCCGAATTACAAAAGACGATGCTGTAAATGCGTTACCAAGCATGGGAACTCCTGCCGGAGGTTCTAGAGGTAGTGAACGCATAAAATTATCTATGCTTCGCAGAAAAGTAGCCGAACGACTGGTTGCTGTGAAAAATGAAACGGCAATGCTAACCACTTTTAATGAGGTGGACATGAAGCCTATTTTCGATTTAAGAAACGACTATAAAGATGCCTTTAAAGCAAAACATAATGTTGGCTTAGGATTTATGAGTTTCTTCACTTTAGCAGTTGTAAGAGCCTTAAAATTGTTTCCCGATGTGAATTCTATGCTGGATGGCGATTATAAAATTTTACACGATTTTATGGATATTTCAATAGCGGTTTCCGGGCCGAAAGGGCTCATGGTTCCAGTAATTAGAAATGCGGAGAACTTATCTTTTAGAGGTGTGGAAAATGAAGTGAAACGTTTGGCATTAAGAGCAAGAGACGGGCAAATAACCGTTGATGAAATGACCGGTGGTACTTTCACCATTACCAACGGCGGCGTTTTTGGTTCTATGTTGTCAACGCCAATTATCAATCCGCCGCAAAGCGGAATTTTAGGAATGCACAACATTGTTGAAAGACCTGTTGCTGTTAAGGGTGAAGTGGTTATTAGACCTATTATGTTTGTTGCTTTGTCTTACGACCATAGAGTTATTGACGGAAGAGAATCTGTTGGTTTTTTGGTAGCAGTTAAAGAGGCTTTGGAAAATCCGATGGAAATTTTGATGGACAACAATCCTAAAAAAGCGTTGGAATTATAAATTAAGATTCCTTTAAAAAAAAATAAAAAACCCAAGCAAATTTGTTTGGGTTTTTTATTTTTAAGTTTTTAAAGCCAACGCATTATGGGCCTTTAAAACTTAAACACCAACTTTTTTAAATATAAACTTTTCTTTTCATAATTAATGATTGCTTTTCCTTTTTCTAAAATATCAGCACCTATAATACCATCAACTGCTTCTGCGTGATGTTCTGTCAATGCTGTATTAACGTGGGTTAAATCGAACAACACGACTGTAAATTTTTGGTATTTCCATTGGTTAATTTCAATGTTGTTTTTAGAAGATATTTTTGTTTCCATGCCAATTGCACCAGCTCCGGCGGCTTTTGTTTCGGAATCTTTCACTTCCAATTTAAATTTCTCAGCCAAATTAATGTCGATGCAGGAATTTGAAGCACCTGTATCCAAAATAAACCGGCCTTTTACACCATTTAATTTTACTTTCATTTCAAAATGGTTGGTATTTATCTTTTTGAGCTTTATTTTGGCGTATCCTTTTCGCAAAAGAATATTATTAAATTCCATCTATTGTGTATTTAAGGCAAATTTACCGTTTTTTATTAGACCTTTTTATGCGTTTTATCGCTAACTACATAACTAAAAACGAAACAAAAAAAATACTGCCTCTATAAAAAGACAGTATTTCTATTTTG
>CAMDPE010000276.1 GCA_945903795.1 Lutibacter flavus
AAAAAATAATCAATCACATTTAACACAAGGTTTATCAACATAACCATGGCTAGCAGCCCATTGCAAACAGGCATCTTTGGTTGAAAAACAAGGAAGATTTAAATCCAAACTTTCAACCCTCCAAGGACTGGAAGAAGAACATCCATCGCTGCAAAATTATCACTACTACAGGTATTATGTCAACAGTTTCTGTGGAAAGTTCTAATTATAATTCTTACAAAGATAATGCAAGTGGTCTTGCTATTAATTTTGTAGGAGCCACATATTTTATAAATGATTATGTTAATTTAAATTTAGGGTTATCATACACTATGGCTAACTTAAAAGATAATGATGATTCTAATTATTTACAAAAACAAGGAAACTTTGCAGGTAACATTATAATACCTCTGCAAATTAGGACCACTTGATTAATTGAAAATTATTAATTTAGTCAAGTAAAAATTATGAAAAGAAGTTGAAGAAAATTTGATTCAGCATTAAAAGAACGAGAAACATTATCTTAACTTGCTGTTTGGTATGATTTGTATCCTAATCAGATATCGCAATGGAAACAAGAGTTTTTAGAAAACTCGTCTATTGTATTTGAACAAAAGGGAAGTAATTTAAAGCAGGAATCAGCCATTTATATTGGCAAACTCTATTCTAAAATTGGAGGATTGGAAATGGAAAAGAACTTTCTAAAAAAAAGTTTAGCCAGGTTGGGACTATGATAGATTGTAAATTATTTATCGAGAAAGAAGCTGTTTTATACATTAGAAAACAATGTGATTTATTAGACATTACACGTTCCGCTCTTTATTATCAAACAAAAATGAATCAAAATCTAATATTCAAATCATTGAGATGATAAGCAAACATATTTTGCAAGAACTAACAGCTGGAGTACTAACGATGCAATCAATACTTTAAGAAAACTTTATTATAGCAGGTTATGAGCGGATAAGACGACTGATGCGGTTAGCTAATATCACCCCAATTTATTCAAGAAGGCATTTAATCCAATGGAAAGCAAGTATATATACTTATCCACATCTATTAAGGGATTTAGCAATAACAGAAGTAAATCAAGTTTGGGAAATTGATATACCTATGTACCAATGCAAAAAGGATTTATTTAATTAACACCTATAATTGATGTTTATAGTCGCTTTATTGTTGGTTGGGGACTGAATAATTCATCAGATGCAGCTTCCTCTTTAGACGTTGTAAAAAAGCAGTAGATCAATATGGCCTACAACTATTTTGAATAGCGACCAAGGAAGTAAGTTCACTTGTAAAGAGTACATAGATTATTTAAAAAGCAATGTTATTCAAATAAGTATGGACGGAAAAGGAAGAGCATTAGATAATATTTTTATTGAAAGATTTTGGAGGACAATAAAATATCAATACATTTACCTCAATCCTAGTGCATCTGGAGTGGATTTATTCATCGGAATTAAAAAGTGGATTGAGAAATATCCTTTTAGGGTACACCAAGGAATACAAAGAAAAAAGCCAATTGATATTTATAAAAAGGTATGGAGATTTTTAAGCCAAGTCCTTTAGTTTATGAATATTTCAATAGAGGAACTAATTCTAGAAAATCAGACACTTGGTTAATTTCAAGTAATCCTTTTGATGTAATTAGCGCAATCTCATGCGGTATGCGTTCTGCTTGGGTACAACGTTCTCAAGATTCTATATTTGACCAATGGGAAATTGAGCCTACAACGATAATTAGTAAATTGACGGAATTATCTTTGAAATTAGAAAAATGAAATAAAAACTATTGCCAACGTTTGGTGGTAATTTAACAACACAAAAATTACATGGACAGATTTACAACTTTAACTTGCTTTATTTTTTATTCTCTTTACATATTATTATATAAGAAAAATTTGTTGTGCCATTTTGGAAGCCTTAATAAATTTATTCAAATCTGTGGGTATCAAATAAAACATAGGTTCATTTTATTTTCTTCATTAATCTTTTTTTCATTCATTTCTCAAGCAACTTTCTCACAAAGTGGAAATCCCATTATAAGTTACGTGATTTCAATTCCAGAGCCATCCAGTCATATTTATAATGTTGAACTTCATTGTAGCCAATGGATGAAGGATACTATACAATTAAAAATGCCTCAATGGATGCCCGGTTACTATCAAATAATGGATTATGCAAAGTCTGTTAAAAATATGCTGGCTAAAGACACAAAGGGTAATAGCTTACCAATTAAAAAAATAAATGACAATACATGGGAAATCTCCGATGTAAAAAACAAAACTTTTTTAGTTAATTATTCTATACAAACTGAAAAACAATTTGTAGCTAATAGTTATGTAGATAGCACTCATGCTTATATTATACCTGAAAACACTTTCCTATATGAAGAAGAATCTATTAATACCCCTATATCTATAAAACTTATATTCAACGAGAAATGGAAAAATGTCGCTACTGGTTTAGAGCCTGTTCCGGGTAACTCTCAAAAATTTACGGCCAGTGATTTTGATATTCTTTACGACTGCCCTATTTTAATTGGGAACCTTGAGGAGTTATCATCTTTTAATGTAAAAGGAATTAAACATCAGTTTATAGGTTATAATCTTGGGAATTTTGACCGAGAATTTTTTATGACCAATCTAAAAAAAATTGTTGAATCATCTATAGATATTATCGGTGACATTCCTTATAAAAACTACTCATTTATTGGTATTGGCCCTGGTCGAGGTGGAATTGAACACTTAAACAATACAACAATAAGTTTTGATGGGACCCAACTTACCACACCAGAGGCCATTGACAAAATGATGAATTTTATAGCCCATGAATATTTCCATCATTTTAATGTAAAACGCATCAGACCTTTTGAATTAGGACCATTTGATTATGATAATGGAAACAGAACCAACCTTCTTTGGATTAGCGAAGGTTTAACTGTCTATTATGAGTATCTGATTGTAAAACGAGCAGGTCTTTTAGATGCCCAAACATTACTTTCCCACTTTGAACAAAATCTAAATGCATATGAAAATAATCCAGGTAGGTTTCATCAGTCTCTAAAACAGGCTAGTTACCACACCTGGAGCGATGGGCCATTTGGAACAAAGGGAAATGAGCCGGGTAAATCCATTTCATATTACAATAAGGGACCTATTGTAGGACTTCTTTTAGATTTTGAGATTCGAAATGCTACTCAAAACAAAAAATCACTAGATGATGTTATGCGATTGTTGTATTGGAATTATTATAAGGAAAAACAGCGTGGATTTACGGAAGCTGAATTTCAACAATCTTGTGAACAAGTAGCTGGAATATCATTAGATGAAATTTTTGAATATGTGTACACAACGAAAGAACTTAACTATAAAAAATATTTAGCTTATGCAGGATTGATAATTGATAAACAAACCATCGTCTCAAACGATAATACAAAAAAGCAGAAACTAATGATATCCCGGATAAAAAACCTTAATCCCTTACAATTAGCTATATTAAACTCATGGCTAGGAGAATAAACTATAACTACTGCCAACAAAGACTAAAATTTATGCTCAAATTTGACTTAGTACAAATCGACAAACATTCAATAAAAATATGGCGGAGACGGAAAAATCATAATGCAAAACCGTTATTATTAAGTCTAGAATTTTGACCTGATTTTAATATATAATTTACAACAAAATTGATGATTAATTTTGTTAAAAAATAATCAATCACATTTAACACAAGGTTTATCAACATAACCATGGCTAGCAGCCCATTGCAAACAGGCATCTTTGGTTGAAAAACAAGGAAGATTTAAATCCAAACTTTCAACCCTCCAAGGA
>CAMDPE010000277.1 GCA_945903795.1 Lutibacter flavus
CGGATAAAAAAAGAAGCACGATGGCAAAAATAAAAGTAACGCAAGTTAGAAGTAAAATTAGACGTCCTCAAAGACAAAAAAGAACCCTTGAGGCTCTTGGTTTGAAAAAGATGAATCAGGTAGTTGAACATGATGCTACCCCGGCAATTCTTGGAATGGTACATAAAATTAAACACTTAGTTTCTGTTGAAGAAATTAAATAATAATATAAAGTGATGACATTAAATAACTTAAAACCTGCTGAAGGATCAGTTAAAAATCAGGGTAAACGTATTGGTAGAGGTCAAGGTTCTGGTAAAGGAGGTACTGCTACCAGAGGTAACAAAGGTGCAAAATCCCGTTCAGGATATTCTAGAAAAGTTGGTTTCGAAGGTGGTCAAATGCCTTTGCAACGTCGTGTTCCTAAATTCGGTTTCAAAAACATAAATCGTAAGGAATATGTAGGTGTAAACTTACACAAGTTGCAGGAATTGGTTGATAATAATAAAATCACTGATGTCGTAACAATGGATGTTTTAGTTGAAAATCGTTTGGCACGTAAAAATGACCTGGTAAAAATATTAGGAAATGGAGAGTTAAAAGCGAAATTGAATGTAACTGTTCATAAATTTACTGCTACTGCAAAAGCTGCAATTGAAAATGCAGGTGGTACTGTAGAAACGTTATAATTAGATAATAGATGAGAAAGTTTATTCAAACCATTAGAGATATTTGGACAATAGAAGACCTTAGAAATAAGATTTTATTGACACTTGGATTTATGGCCATTTATCGTTTTGCAGCTCAAGTGCCACTACCTGGTATTGATATTACTGTTGCGCAAGCTGCACTTCAAAATCAAACAAGCGGTGGTGGAATTTTAGGTTTACTTGATATGTTTACTGGTGGCGCTTTCGCTAGAGCATCAGTAGTTGCATTGGGTATTATGCCTTATATTTCAGCTTCTATTGTAGTTCAATTAATGGGAATTGCAGTTCCTTATTTACAAAAACTACAAAAAGATGGTGAAAGTGGTAGAAAAAAAATAAATCAGATTACGCGTTGGTTAACAATTGCAATTACAATGGTTCAAGGGCCTGCGTATATTACAAATATTTACCAATTAATACCGGCATCTGCCTTCTATATTAGTGGAAGTATGTTCTGGTTAACTTCAATGGTTGTTTTAACAGCAGGTACTATTTTTGCAATGTGGCTTGGTGAAAAAATAACTGATAAAGGAATTGGTAATGGTATTTCATTATTAATTATGATTGGTATTATTGCTCGTTTTCCAGGATCTTTTATTCAAGAAGTTGTCTCTAAAGTTACCGCTTCTAACGGAGGAATGATTATGATCTTGATTGAAGTTATTGTTTGGTTATTAGTGATTTTAGTATGTGTATATTTGGTTACCGCAGTTCGCAGAATTGCAGTGCAGTATGCAAGGAAAACTGTTGCAGGTAATATTAAAAATGTAACCGGAGCAAGAGACTACATTCCATTAAAATTGAATTCATCTGGTGTTATGCCTATCATATTTGCTCAGGCAATTATGTTTGCACCCGCTTTATTGGCAAGTTCAGATAATGAAACCATTAAATCAATTGGAATATCTTTTTCAGATATGTTTGGTTTTTGGTATAATATGCTGTTTGCCACATTGATAATAGTGTTTAGTTTTTTCTATACAGCAATAACAATTCCTACCAATAAAATGGCAGATGATTTAAAACGAAGCGGTGGTTTTATTCCTGGAATTAGACCTGGTAAAGACACGGCAGACTTGTTGGATAGGATTTTATCTTTAATTACATTCCCAGGATCTTTATTTTTAGCTTTAGTAGCAATATTGCCAGCTATCGTTGTAAAATTTGGATTAACACAATCTTGGGCATTGTTTTACGGAGGAACATCTTTGTTAATTATGGTTGGTGTCGCAATTGATACCATTCAACAAATTAACTCTCATTTATTGAACCGTCATTATGATGGCTTAATGAAAAAGGGAACAAAAAGAAAAGCAATAGCATAATGGCAAAACAACCAGCAATACAACAAGACGGGACTATTACAGAAGCTTTGTCGAATGCAATGTTTCGTGTAGAGTTGGAAAATGGACATGTTGTTACAGCCCATATATCAGGTAAAATGCGAATGCATTATATTAAAATATTACCTGGTGACAAAGTTAAACTCGAAATGAGTCCATACGATTTAACAAAAGCAAGAATTACTTACAGATATTAAAGTATTAACGATGAAAGTTAGAACATCAGTAAAAAAGAGAAGTGCCGAGTGCAAGATTGTGCGTAGAAAAGGCAGATTATATGTAATCAATAAAAAGAATCCTAGATTTAAACAAAGACAAGGATAATTATGGCAAGAATAGCAGGTATTGATATTCCAAAAAACAAGAGAGGTGTAATTGCCTTAACTTATATCTTTGGAATCGGGAACAGCAGAGCTAAAGAAATTTTAGCCAATGCAAAAGTTGACGAAAGCACGAAAGTTCAAGATTGGACAGACGACGAAATTCACGGAATCAGAGAGCAGGTGGGAACCTACAATATTGAGGGTGAATTGCGTTCAGAAATTCAATTGCACATTAAGCGATTGATGGATATTGGATGCTATCGAGGTATTCGTCATAGATCTGGATTACCTTTAAGAGGTCAGAGAACTAAAAACAATTCTAGAACTCGAAAAGGGAAAAGAAAAACTGTAGCTAACAAGAAAAAAGCAACTAAATAATAACTAGAATATTATGGCGAAAGCAAGTACAAAAAAACGCAAAGTTATTGTTGAGGCAGTTGGTCAAGCACACATCACGGCTTCATTTAACAATATTATTATATCACTTACCAACAAAAAAGGTGATGTAATTTCTTGGTCATCAGCTGGTAAAATGGGATTTAGAGGTTCTAAAAAGAACACTCCTTATGCTGCACAATTGGCTGCTGAAGATTGTGGTAAAGTTGCCCATGAAGCAGGAATGAGAAAAGTAAAAGTGTATGTGAAAGGACCAGGTAACGGAAGAGAATCTGCAATCAGATCAATTCACAATATGGGAATTGAAGTTTCAGAAATTATAGATGTTACACCATTGCCACACAATGGTTGCCGACCACCGAAACGTAGAAGAGTATAATTAAATAAATTTTAACCGATAGGATTTTGTAAGATTATCGAAGGATTAGCCTTAATTCATAATCCCTATCATCTAATAATAAAAAATGGCAAGATATACAGGACCAAAAACTAAAATTGCCCGTAAATTCGGAGAAGCAATTTTTGGAGAGGATAAATCTTTTGAAAAAAGAAATTTCCCTCCAGGACAACACGGCGCTAACCGTCGTAGAGGAAAAAAATCTGAATACTCTATTCAGTTGGCTGAAAAGCAAAAAGCAAAATACACTTACGGTATTTTGGAAAGACAGTTTTCTAACTTGTTTAAAAAAGCTTCAAGCAGTAAAGGTATTACTGGTGAAATTTTATTACAACTTTGTGAATGTCGTTTAGATAATGTAGTTTACAGAATGGGTGTTGCACCTAGTCGTAGCGCTGCACGCCAATTAGTATCTCACCGTCATATCACCGTAAATGGAGAACTGGTTAACATACCTTCTTATTCACTTAATGCTGGTGATATAGTTGCTGTTAGAGAAAAATCAAAATCATTGTTGGCTATAGAAAATTCTTTAGCTAACAGAAGTGATGTTTACGAATGGATTTCTTGGAATTCTGAAACCAAACAAGGAAACTTTGTTAGTGTTCCTGAAAGAATTCAAATTCCAGAAAATATCAAGGAACAATTAATCGTA
>CAMDPE010000278.1 GCA_945903795.1 Lutibacter flavus
TCCGTTCGGCAACAGCAGGCGAAGAAATACCAACTTTACGTGCTATTTCAGTATTTGATTGTCGGGCATTTTGCTGCAAACAATCCAGTATTTTCCAGTTAATGGCGTCTAAGTTCATTAATTAATGTTTTAGCTTATAAAAATATTAAATTATAAGTTAAATTAACACAATCACTTTAATAATTAAATATAAAATTTTATTTTATGAAGTAAATTTGCTTGCTAAATACAATTACCAATGCATAATCCCGAAGAACAACATCTAAATCAATTGGTGATTTATCAAAAATCACTGGATATCTTCAAATTGTCTCGACATATTGCTTCGTATATAAGCAATGACAAAAGTGTATTGGCGATGTATTTGTCTATGAATAAAATAGATAAATATGCGGATAATTTGGTGATGAATGCTTTTGGACTGGTCCCTAAAATTGTGGAAACAGAGTGTCAGGAAAACCCATATTTAAAACTAAAATATGCAAAATCACTTCGGTATTTTATTGATGGTTTGTATCAAAATTGTTTGCAGCTGGAAAGCACAAAAATTCAAGGGATTGATTTTGTAAAATTACTTAGAAAAGAACTTAAAAATCTTCGACAAATTCACAAAAATTATGTGAAGTCGCTCTTGTAGAAATTTGTTGAAATGTTATATGTTATAAGTTGAAATGTTATTTGTTTAATCGTCAAACTTGAAACTTGAAACCAAAAACAATTCGAACGAACAAATAACTTATAACCAATAACTTATAACTTATAACTTATAACTTTCCCGCCAACCTTTGTCTGATTGTTTCATACAAAAAAGCACCACAAGCTACAGAAACATTAAGCGAATCAATTTCTCCAAGCATTGGTAATTTTGCTTTGTGGGTGACTATTTTTAAAATTGACGGATTGATACCGCGATCTTCCGAGCCCATAATAATGGCCGTTGGCAGCTTTAAATCGATGTCGTAAATTAAGGTATCTGTTTTTTCGGTGGCAGCAATCAGTTGAATGTCAGCAGCCTGAAATTGGAAAATAGCATCTTTAATATGGTCAACTTTGCAGATAGGCATTTTGAACGCCGCACCTGCCGATGTTTTTATGGTATCGGCACTAATAGGGGCATTTCCTTGTTTTTGAATCACAATTCCTTGAACACCTGCACATTCTGCAGTTCTGATGATGGCGCCAAAATTACGGACATCCGAAATTTGGTCCAACAATAAAAATAGGGGTGTGGTGGTTTTTTCAAAAGCAGCAGCAATTAATTCCTCTAAATCGGAGAATTCAATCGGTGAAATTTGCGCTGCTACGCCTTGGTGATTTCCGTTTTTTGAAATACGGTTCAATTTTTCAACCGGCACATGGCTTGTTGCAATGTTATGTTGTTTGATAAGGCTGTTTAATTCAGAAAATAAATGACCGCTTAAGTCTTTTTGCAGATACACTTTACTGATGGTTTTACCAGCGTTGATGGCTTCTATAACCGTACGAATGCCAAATATTTTTGAAGTTTCATTTTCCATGCTGCAAATGTAAGGATTTTGTTTTGAATGCTGTAATTGCCTTTTAAAATGTGTTTATTAATTTTTAAGTGGCAATAGTTTAAGTAAGTCGGGCAAATATTTCAAAAGAAGGGCAACTTATTTCAAAAGTCGGGCAACTTATTTCAAAAGTCGGGCAACTTATTTTTTTAGTTGGGCAACTTATTTCAAAAGATAGGCAACTTTTAAAATTATTAAGGCATCTTATTTTAAAATTACAACATCTTTGAGAATATAATGATAAGTGGGTTTATGAGAATTTTACATTTTGAGAATCCTGCTGCGAAAAAATATTTGAAGATTTGGATTAAATGTGGATTTTTGGAATAAAAAAACCACCCGTCATTTGACGGATGGTTTGATTAAAAATATCAAAATAATTATTACCAGCCTGGATTTTGTTGTCCGGCTAATCCAGGATTAGCGTTTAACTCCACTTGTGGGATTGGCCATAAAAATCTTGGGTCAGATCCAGGTATTGCATCTACACCAAAAGGACCTGAGTATGGAGTTCCTAGTGTAAATAAAGCTCCCGCTGGAGTTCCATTGGCAACTTTTGCTGGGATTCCATCAATTGGATACATATTGTCATTTTGCAATCTGTGAATATCAGACCATCTTCTGCCTTCCATTAAGAACTCAATTCTTCTTTCTTTTAAAATGGCACCTACCAATGCATTTGCATTACTGAAATTAGATGCTTGATAAGCTTGAGTTCCAACATTAGCCAATGCTCTATTTCTAACGCTATTTAGCAATGTTAATGATGCTGCTAAATCTGGTGAAGTTTTTCTTGCATAAGCTTCCGCCATATTTAAAACAACTTCAGCATATCTAATTACTGGTGAAGCATCTGTATAATTTACTGCATCTTTATATTTTAATGTATACTTTGTGCCTCCTGAAGTAAATACCATTCCTGTTCCAACATTTGTTGGAGTAGAATTGTCTTCTCTACGCTTATCATCAGCCAACCAACTTGGATCTCTCCATATAATTGGACTAATACTAACAAGCAATCTTCTATGATATTGAGAGGCCAAAGCAGCATTTACTCCTGGATTTAATGTAGACGCCTGAAGAATTGAAAAAATAGACTCTGTATTTCCATAACTGTCTATAAATGGACCATTTGGAGAAGCTGTTAGTGATTTTCCTGTTATCTTATTTCCTTCAGAAATAACTTTATCCCAATCTCTCATATGCAAATAAACCCTTGTTTTGAAAGCATTTGCAGCATTTTTAGAGGCTTTAGTTAATGATGTGTTTGTAATCAAACTTTCCGCATCATTTAAATCGGTGATAACTTTTTGATAGCATTCAGCTACCGTATTTCTTCCAACTAAAATTTCAGAATCAATTTCACTTTGGGTGTCAACACCAACTTCTCGGTATGGTATACCTGGATGAGTTGCGCCAGCAGTAAAATTATAAGGTCTTGCAAAATAAGTCAATAATTCAAAATGCGTAATAGCTCTTAAAAATTTTGCTTGTCCAATATAATCATCTCCAACAGCTTGGGTAATGATTCCTCCTGAAATAGCTTTTGTTACACCCTCTATAACTAAGTTACATCTATTAATTAACCTGTATCCATCGATCCAGTAATAAACATTATTTGCAGTACCAGGGTCATAAGTCGCAGTATAAGTTAATTGGTAAAATGTTGCAGTATTTACCACATCTTCTCCTCTGCAATCCCCTTGTTCAACAAAAGCTGCACCCCATACATACCCTCTACCGCCATTAGGGTCTGTAGAATTGTACTGACCGACAGCAGCGGCATTATACATACCATTGAGTGAACTTTCAATTAGTGAAGGCGATGAATATGCATCCTCCACTGAGATGTTATTAATTGGACTAAGGTCCAAAAGATTTTCTTCTGTACATGAAATCATTCCGATTACAAAAACAGAAATAATTAAATAATTTAATATTTTTTTCATTTTAAATAAATTATAAATTAACATTAACACCTATTGATAACACTTTTGCACGAGGTGTTCCATTTAAATCAACGCCTCCGATTTCCATTTCAGGGTTAAGCCCTTTATAGTCCGTTATGATTAACATATTTTGGCCTTGAACAAAGAATCTTATAAAATCAACTTTTAGTTTGTCTGTTAATAATTTAGGAAGTTTATAACCCAAAGTAATATTATCTAAACTAATAAAATCTCCATCTTCTACAAATCTTGTCGTTGCATTACTTGTTTGATTCACGAAAGTATTTGA
>CAMDPE010000279.1 GCA_945903795.1 Lutibacter flavus
AAATGATTAAAACCTGAATCTATGCTCGCAAAAACTGTGGATGTTGTATGTTTCACCACATTTACGTGTGCCAAAAAGGATCCTGATTCGCTTACCAAAAACTTTCCTGGTTCAAACATAAGTGTTAGATTTTTACCATAAGATTTGCAAAAACTATTGAATCTTTTCGATAATTTTTCTCCCAATTCTTCAATATTTGTCGAAATATCGCCTTCTTTATAAGTTACTTTAAACCCGCTTCCAAAATCGATAAATTCTAAATCTTCAAAAGCAGTGGCCGTATTAAACAAAATTTCGGTAGCTGCCAAAAACACATCGATATCCAAAATATCGGAACCCGTATGCATATGAACACCGTTAATGTGCATTCCTGTATTTTCAACGACTCTTTTAATATGTGGCAATTGGTGGATTGAAATTCCGAATTTAGAATCTATGTGGCCAACTGAAATTTTGGAATGTCCGCCTGCCATAATATGCGGATTGATACGCACGCAAACCGGAGTATTAGGGTATAAATGGCCAAATTGTTCTAATATAGAAAGATTGTCGATATTGATTTGAACGCCCATTTTGGCAGCTTGTTCAATCTCCTCTAATGAAACGCCGTTTGGTGTAAAAATGATATTTTCCGGCTCAAATCCAGCTTCAAAACCCAAAAGCACTTCTTGTATGGAAACCGTGTCAATTCCTGAATTCAACTTTTTGAAAAATTTTAAAATACTGATATTGGAATTTGCTTTTACGGCATAATTTAATTTTAAATTTTTCACGGAAGAGAATGCGGCCGTAATCCGATTATATTGCGATTCCATTTTTTCCGCATCATAAACAAAAAGCGGACTTCCGTATTTTTCGGTAAGGGAAACTAACAATTGACTTTCCATAAATTTAATTTTTTAAGATTCCAAAAGTAACTATTTGATACTGGTTTTGAAAGATAGTTACAATAAAATAACAACATATAACATTTTGTTAAAAAAAAAGCCCCAGTCATTATTCAGAAAGGGGCTTTTAATTGTATTAAAACTCTTTATTTAGCTTTTTCAGCAGTTAATTTTGCAATCTTCACCACAACGTCGGTTGCTAATTGAATCGCTTCCGCAGAAACAAATTCATATCGTCCGTGAAAATTATGCCCACCCGCAAAAATATTAGGGCAAGGCAATCCTTTATAAGACAGTTGAGAACCGTCGGTTCCGCCTCTAATTGCTTTTATCAATGGTTTTATTCCCAATTGTTTCATTGCTTCTTCGGCAATATCAACAATGTGCATCACGGGTTCAATTTGTTTGCGCATATTGTAATATTGGTTTTTTAGTTCAACTTCAACCAAATTACTGCCCAATTTTTTGTTTAAATCATCAGCTACTTTTTGAAAAGTGGCCTTGCGTTCTTCAAACAACTTCATATCATGATCTCTGATAATGTACTCAAGCTCAGTTTTTTCAACTTCCCCGTGAATGCTGCTTAAATGATAAAATCCTTCGTAACCCTCAGTTTCTTGGGGAATTTCATTTTTTGGCAATCCGGCAATAAATTCATTGGCAATTAACATAGAGTTAATCATTTTTCCTTTTGCATAACCAGGATGCACAATTTTACCGTGGATAATTACTTTTGCACCGGCTGCATTAAAATTTTCATATTCCAATTCACCAACAGTACTTCCATCCATCGTATATGCCCACTCTGCACCAAATTTTTCCACGTCGAACATGTGCGCGCCTTTTCCAACTTCTTCATCGGGCGTGAAGCCAATTCTAATTTTACCGTGTTTTATTTCTGGATGGTTGATTAAATATTCCATCGCAGAAACAATTTCCGTAATCCCAGCTTTGTCATCAGCGCCCAAAAGGGTAGTGCCGTCGGTTGTAATTAAAGTTTGTCCTTTATATAATAACAAATCTTCAAAATAACTTGGCGATAAAACAATGTTTTCTGCTTTATTCAGTAAAATATCGCCTCCATCATAATTTTTATGAATTTGAGGTTTTACATTTGTGCCTGAATAATCGGGACTTGTGTCAATATGAGCAATAAAACCAATCGTTGGAACTTTAAAATCCACATTTGATGGAAGTGTAGCCATAATGTAGCAATGATCATCTAAGGTAACATCCTGCATACCAATTTCTTTCAATTCATCAACCAAAATATGCGCTAAATCCCATTGTTTTTCAGTGCTAGGAAAGTCTGGATTATTTGGGTCAGATTGAGTATCTACTTGAACATATTTTACAAAACGATCTATTATTTTTTGCATATTTTTAAATTTTTATCAAAAGTAAGGATTCATTAAAGTTTTAGCAATGTAATTGTCATAAATTATTCCAAAAACTGAATACTTTCCAGCAATGAAATTGATTCACAAATACGTTCGTCGATATTTACATTTCCATAAATTTCAGTATAAGCAGAAAAATAGGTATTTTCTGATAGTTTTGTCAGCACTGTAAATCGATGGTAGTCAAAATTATTTTTAGTTCCTTTTGAAACATACCAAAAGCTGGGTTTCGACTGAAAAGATTCATTCCCGGAGTCTATTATTTTAAGGTTATTTACCCTTAAAACAGAATCTTTTCTGTAATGAAAATCCTTGTCGAAATTCAGTGTTCCCAAATTATAAGAAGCGGCTAAAATATAGGTTTCAGAAAGTTGTTTTAAGGTGTCTGCGGTAAAGATTTCCGACTGATAATTATCAAAGTATAATTCTGTTTTCCAATTACTTGGAATATTTAATGTAAAGTTTTTATTAAAATCTGTAATTTCTTTGGTATTTTTATATGTTGTGGCGATGCAATTCATCTTTTTGCCAATTTCAGACTGATTGGAACAGGCAGAAAACAATAAAAAAACAAAACAATAAAAAGCAAAACTTCTCATTTTATTTGATTGTTATTTTAGCAATCACTTCATTGCCTGAAACCCACGCGGTATGCTCATTTACGAAACGAATGGCATGAAAAGGTTCGTCACTTACTTTTTCCCAAGTTTTTCCCGAGCTTTTCGAGTAAAAAACGCCGTTGTCGGAAACGGCAAATACTTCTTTTCCTTGCGTATTGGGTACATATTGCACACAACTCACGTATTTGGGCTCTGCATTTTCTGAAACTACTTCCCAAGTTTTTCCTCCGTTTTTGGTAATCGCTTTATTTGCATAATTTCCATGCATATCGGTATAATCGCCTCCACAAATAATTCCTTGTTTTTCACTATAAAAATCGACCGAATAAATTCCTGTGCTATTTTTTCCTTGTATGACAGGTGTGTCATAAACTTTCCAAGTCAAACCCATATCAGGTGTGTGAAAAACACGTGCTTTCATTCCGCCTGTTACAACCCAAGCATTTTCGCCAACAATGGCAATATTGGTATTGCTGGCCGCAAAAGCGGCTTCACCTTCTGCAATTTTTGGCAAGTTTTTACAATCCATTTTACCCCAGGATTTTCCGCCATCACGGGTAATCAAAACCGACAAACAATCATCCGTTGGATCACCGATGGCGATGCCGTTGAGTTCATCAAAAAATTTCATGGAATCGTAAAAAACTTTTTCATGCACTTCTTTATAAACCAATTCAAATTCGTTGTTTTTATAGCGGTACAAGAGCGCCGGATTTTCAATACTCAATGCAAAAACGGCTTCTTTGGTGTAGGCAATCGCCCTGAAATTAGGCACAATCGTATCGGTTATAATTTTTTTGGCGCCCACCAATTTACCGTTTGCGGCGATGATGCCAATGGCCCCGTTTGAGCTT
>CAMDPE010000280.1 GCA_945903795.1 Lutibacter flavus
CTGACTTTGTATTCCAAAAATCAGCAATAAAAATAAAAGTGATAATTTTTTCATAATTAGATTTAGTTAATTTAAGTTAATTACAATCTACCTTAAATGATAAATTCTTATTTTATGAGGTTTTCTAATAGAGGGGAATTAAAAGTAGGTAATTTTTTTAACTTTTATAAATTATTTTTTTGAACTATAAAATAATCATAAAAGTCTTTTACAAAAAAGCTTGCAAAAAATAGGAACAAAAAATCCCTAAATAAATTTACCTAGGGAAAAGAGTTATTTTAGAGTAATCTGATTAAAATCAGTATTTAAGCGCACACTTAATCTTCCGGTGGTCTTCCGTATACTTCTTCAAAAACGGTGTCAAAATTATCGCGTAAATACAAACGCAATTTTTTTCCGTAATCGTCTTTTAGCCAATCTGCAAAATTTGTGGTGCTTTTGCTGATGCATTTGGTATAATGGTGTATTCTGTATTCAATATCTTCGCCCAACTTGTTTGCTAAAATTAAAGCGTCATAAACATCTTCACTGTTTTCAACACATATTTTTGCGTGTTGTGCAATGGAGCGTTCTAATACAACTTTTGAAGATTCTCCAATTTTAACGGCATCTTTATAGGTTTGTTTAATGTCAAAATGTACGGTTTGGGAGTTAGCAAACTGAGCCCGAATTTCTGTTGGCATTTGATATTCAAAATTACTTTCCAATTCTTCATCGTTCAGTAATTTATCTAAATAATAATTGGGTGAAGTAAAAATACTCTGCCAGTTTAAATCGGAGCCCCACGGACCAAATCGGTGGAAATTATTTCCCAAATCGATGACGTTAAACGTGTTTTTAGTCTTTAAAATTCGGGAACCACGGCCAATCATTTGATAATATAAGGTCAGTGATTTTGTTGCCCTGTTTAAAATAATCGTATCAACGGTAGGTTCATCAAAACCGGTTGTTAAAATACTTACAGAAGTTAGAATAGCGTTTGGCGTTTTTTTAAACCACCTTAAAATAAATTCCCGTTCCTTTTTTGTGGCGGTATTGTCCAAATGCGCAATAGTGTAACCTGCTGCCCTGAACATTTCATACACATGTAAAGAAGTGCTGATACCGTTGTTGAAAATTAACGTTTTCTTTCCTTTGGAATGCTCTTCATAAGATGACAATAATTTGCCCAACATATCATTGTTGGAATACAAATCTTCGGATGATTTTACCGTATAATCGCCATTAGCGCCAACAACCAGTGAAGTTAAGCCAACATTGTATAAAAAAGTTTTTGCGCTCGACAAAAATTCATTTTGAATTAACGATTCAATCGTTTCCCCAACAATCAATTCATCATAATTGTCGTTCATAGGCAATTGCATATTCGAACTTAATGGCGTTGCGGTAACGCCCAGAAAAAATGACTTGTCAAAAAACTTAAAGAGTTTTGTAAAAGAATTATAATGCGCCTCATCAATTATTACCAAACCAATATCAGAAATATCAAGTTTGTCATCATTTAATCGGTTGTTCAGGGTTTCTACCATCGCCACAAAACAGCTGTAATTTTCCTGATCGTCTAAATTTGCTTTGCTGTGAATTACCTTATTGTTCACATTAAATTCGGTAAGCATGGTCGATGTTTGCTTGCACAATTCAATACGATGCGTTAACACCAATACCTTTTTGTTATGATGCTTCAAATATTGTCGCACAATTTCAGAAAAGATCACCGTTTTCCCTCCGCCAGTAGGCAATTGGAATAACAAATGATAATCTTCCGGCTTATCTTCAAAGCATTTAAAAATTTTGTTAATTGCTTCTTTTTGGTAGCTGTATAAATCTTTACCGGCTTTTCTCTCTTCTAATTCTGTGGCTGTTATGGACAAACTTTTTGGTTTTATGACCAACAAAAGTACCGCCTTTTAAGGATTATTTCCCTATGATTTAAAATTATTTTTAATCATTCTAAATTCGGGATTCCTAAAAAAATAGATAACTAATTGATTTATAAATTATTAATTGATTATCGTTAAAGAAAATTAGCGTTTAAATATTTCTATATCAAAAATTTATTATTGTAAAAAAATTGCCAATATTGTGTTAAAAATTATTCAGGAATTTGTTGACTTAAACAATGCAACGTCCCAAAACCCCAAATTAAATCGATGGCGTTGATACCAATAATTTCTCTGTCGGGAAAACAGTCGGCCATAATATTCAGAACAATTCTGTCATTTGAATCATTAAAAGTGGGCACCAAAACACATTTATTTAAAATAAGAAAGTTGGCGTAACTCGCCGGAATTCGCACATTGTCAAAATCTATTCGTTTTGGCATAGGCAAACAAACAATCTTGGGCGTTTTTCCGCTTTCCAGCTTTGACTGTTGCAAACGTTTTAAGTTGTCTTGCAACGGCAAATAATTTGGATCTTTTATATCAGATTCCACCACGGTAATAATAGTGTCTTCATTCACAAATCGGCACAAATCATCTATATGTCCGTGCGTATCATCTCCCGCAATGCCGTCTCCAAGCCAAATTACATTGGTAATTCCTAAATATTCTTTAAAAACAGCTTCATAATCTGCTTTGGTAAAATTCTTATTTCTGACTTGAATGCTGGGATGCAGCAAACATTCTTCGGATGTTAACAAGGTTCCTTTACCATTGCTGTCAACGGATCCACCCTCAATAATTACGGGTTTTCCTTTATAAATTGCCTGCGTTAACGGAATGTCCAAAAACGTGGCTACTTTTGCAGGAACCAATTTATCGAGTTGGTAATTTTTGTATTTTGCCCAACCGTTGAAATTGAAATTTAAAGCTTCCCTCCCATTTTTATTTTCGATAATAATTGGTCCGGAATCCCGCATCCAGCTTCGGTTTGTTTTTTGAATGATAAAAGAAACATTGGTGGTTTTTACGTGTGCCATTTCAAGCATTCCAATTACTTTTTCTTTCAATTTTTCAGAAGAAACCATTAAAAAAACTTCTTCAACATGGGCAACTTTCTTTATAAATTCCACAAAAGCCCATTGAATTGCGCCATATTTTCCTGGCCAGTCGTTGCCATTGTGCGGAAAACAAAGCAATATTCCCTGTTGTTTTTCCCATTCTGCCGGAAGTCTTCTATTTGATGTGCTCATAAAATTTATTCTAAAATAAAGAGCACAAATATAAACATTCAAGAGGACTTAAAATTATTCAATTATTTTTTACACAATTTATGAATTTAACAAAAATTGTTTTGGTAATGATTATATAATAATGAGTTAATTTAAGCCAATTTAAGTTATTTATGTTTGCATAAAATTTTAAAAACATAATTATGAAAAAATATTTTATGGCGGGATTAGCCGTTATTTTTGGTTTGTCAAGTTGCGAAAAGGATGCAGATACTACAGAATTAGTTGAAATAGTTGTTAATGAAAATCCAGCTACTTTTAAAGAGATTGGTTCGATTACAATTGGTGGTATTGGTGCAGCAGAAATAAGTGCTTATGATGAAATTACAAAAAAATTATTTACTGTAAATAATAGTGGAACTAATCAAATTGATGTCATTGATTTAACAGATCCAATGAATCCTATCAAACTAACCAGCATCAATTTAACAACATATAATGGTGCGTCAAATAGCGTTTCAACTTATGATGGGAAATTGGCTGTAGCTTTAGAATCTACAACAGACAGACAAGCATTTGGCAAAGTAGTTGTTTTTAATACTTCTGATTATAGTTTGATCAAAGAAATAACGGTGGG
>CAMDPE010000281.1 GCA_945903795.1 Lutibacter flavus
ACTGGAATTTACGGCGTTGCCAATATTTCTGATTGGTTCGCCATCGCTATCTTTTTGGCGATTGTTATTCTTCCCGGATTCTTTTTGGTAAATCCAAACACCTCAAAAGTAATTTTGCTTTTTGGAAAATACATTGGGACAGTCAAAGAAAACGGATTTTATTGGGGAAATCCTTTGTATCTTAAAAAAGGCATTTCATTAAGGGCTTGCAATTTCGACAGCGAGCGCGTAAAAGTAAACGACAAATTGGGAAATCCAATTATGATCAGCACTATTTTGGTTTGGAAAGTAAAAGACACATATAAAGCTGCTTTTGACGTAGACAATTATGAAAATTTTGTGCGTGTACAGTCTGATGCTGCCGTTCGTAAATTGGCAAGTTTGTATCCTTATGACAATTTTGAAGATGATGATAAAGATGAAGAAATTACGTTGAGAGCGAGCGTAAACGAAGTGAGCGTAGCTTTAGAAGAAGAACTTTCCGAACGTCTTGATATGGCCGGAATCCAGGTTTTGGAAGCACGTATCGGTTATTTGGCTTACGCCCAAGAAATCGCAAGCGCTATGCTAAAACGCCAGCAAGCAACCGCAATTATTGCCGCACGACACAAAATTGTGGAAGGTGCCGTAAGTATGGTGGAAATGGCGATTTTAAAATTAAGCAAAAATAATATTGTGGACTTGGATGATGAACGAAAAGCCGCGATGGTAAGCAATTTAATGGTGGTGCTTTGTTCCGATAAAGACACAACACCAATTGTAAACACAGGAACTTTAAACCATTAAATGATGATCACAATTTTAGTCTATGTTACTTTCATCATTTATATGACAGTTTCAAAAATGATTTTTTAGTAATTAATTTTAAACTCATGAAAGAATATAAAATTATATCAAAAGGATTTTGGAAAAAAGACGTCTTTTTTGAAGATACGCTTAATCAATATGCGCGAGAAGGCTGGGAAGTGGTTAGCGCTATAAGCAACGGCCACGGCGATTTTTCGAAAGTGATTTTAGAGCGTGATAAAAACAAATATTGATGACCAAATTTTGTAAAAACAAAATAATACTTTCAAAATGAAAATTTTTATCGAAGAACAAAAGTTCACGCAATCTTGGTTATTTATTGGCTTAGCGTTTGGTTTGATTGTGGTTACAATGCCAATTATAAAAGATTGGGCTCATATTTCACAAGGCAGTTTTGGAGAAATGCTAAATGATTTTGGAGGTATTTTGATTATATTACTCGTATTTACACTTTTTATTTTTTTCAAGCTAAAAACCAGAATAGACGAAAAAGGTGTTTATTACCAATATTTGCCTTTTCATTTTTCGTATCGATTTTTACCTTGGAATTCCATTTCCAAGTGCTACGTTCGGAATTATGACGCCATTTTTGAATATGGCGGCTGGGGCTTAAAATTCAGTTTTAGAAAAAGTAAGGGGAAATCATTTACAGTGAAAGGCGATGTCGGACTTCAATTAGAATTGATGGATGGAAAGAAAATTTTAATTGGAACACAAAAAAAGGAAGAAATTCAAAGAACCATTGAAAGTTATCAAGACAAAATCGGATCGATGGAATCTTAAATGCATAAAAGAAATAAAATATGTCGAAAAAAGCATTTGCACTAAGAATAAATGAAGAGATGCTCAAAGCAATAGAAAAATGGGCTGCGGATGAATTCCGTTCCACCAATGGACAGTTAGAATGGATGCTAAACAAAAGCTTGAAAGATGCCAAACGTTCACCAAAAGCTTCTGATGCACCACCAAAATAAAAATTGCAAAGAATAAAAAACCTTTAAACAATCTTTTTCAAAATGAATGTAAAAAAAGCATATAATAATTGGGCAAATCAATATGATACTAATAAAAATAAAACAAGAGATCTTGAAGCTATTGCGCTCAGAGAAAGTTTAAATTCCATTCTGTTTGATACTTGTTTAGAAATTGGCTGTGGCACTGGTAAAAACACCGAATGGCTAGTTTCAAAATCAAAGAATATAATTGCTATTGATCTTTCCAAGGAAATGCTTAAAAAAGCCAAGGAAAAAATTACGTCTAATAATGTGCAATTTTTACAAGCGGATATTCTAAAAAATTGGGATTTTGTTACAAAACCTGTTGACCTTATTTGCTTTAGCCTAGTTCTTGAACATATTGAAAATCTTGATCTAATTTTTAAAAAAGCTGCAAACTCAATTGCAAAAGGTGGATATGTTTATATTGGAGAACTCCATCCATTTAAACAATATGCTGGTACAAAAGCTAGATTTGAAACAGAAGAAGGTATCCAAATTGTAACTTGCTTTAATCATCACGTTTCTGATTTTACAAATTCTGCTAAAAAATATGGTTTTGATATTTTAAAAATCGATGAATATTTTGATGATGCTAATACAGAAACTATTCCTAGAATTTTAATGCTCCTATTAAAAAAATCTAACTAAAATTTAGCAAAAAACTCCAAATTTTCATTTGGAGTTTTTTGTTAAATAGGATAAATAATATTATTTTTTTGGATGCACCAAAGTCATTTCATCGATTAAATTTTTTGCACCAGCATATTTATCAATTATAAATAATACATAGCGAATATCCACCATAATATTTCTGCAAATATCCGGATCATAATTCATATCGCTCATCGTTCCTTCCCAAACCCTGTCGAAATTCAATCCGATTAAATTTCCGTTAGCATCTATGGCCGGACTTCCTGAATTTCCTCCGGTTGTGTGGTTTGTGCCAATAAAGTTAACAGGCATTTTTCCGTTTTCACCATATTGTCCATAATCTTTGGTTTTATATAAATCCAATAATTTTTGAGGTACATCAAATTCGTAATCTCCGGGAACATATTTTTCCACAACACCTTCTAAATAAGTGGTTGTATTATAATAAACCCCATCTCTTGGCTCGTAACCACTCACCTGCCCGTACGTTACCCGAAGCGTGCTGTTGGCATCAGGGAAAAATCTGTTGTTTGGAAAAACTTCCATCAACGCTTTCATATATTCCTTTTGAACCGCTTCAATTTGCACATTTAATTCTTGAAATTTCGGTTCCAGTTTAGTGTAAAAAATAGTGTGCAATTCTTTTCCAAAGGCATAAGCCTTGTCTTCATTCAACTTTTTGATCACTTCTTCAGGAGTTCCTGAAAGTAATTTTTCAGCACCTTCTAAAGTTGTTAGTTTTGAGTTGGCATAAATATCATTTGTAATTGATTTAAAATCAGCATTAACCATAGCGGCCGGTAAATATGCTGAAGGCGATTTTTCTGCATACAAACCAACTAATTTTTCAAAAACAGGTTTATCAACCGTGGCGCTATAATTTTTATAGATTCCTTTAAAAGCGTTCAGAGCCGATTCTTTGGTTTTGTTAAAAGCAGGTTCTCCGCCTTTTAAATAAGCTTGTTCCAATTGATATGCCCTAAAAGTAATTCCTAACAACTCCACATTTCTGTAGGCAACTTCCATCCAGTATTCACGTGCCAAAGAAACACTTTCTATTTCTGCATATAATTTTTCAAAATCAGACAGCAAGGTTTTGTGGCCCACCAAATCTTTTTCATTGACTATTTTAGAAAATTCCTTTTCTAAATTGCGTTTCTTTTCAATGGCATTTGATTTTTGAATTCCCTGATTTTCCCCAATCCATTTTTTCCAATAGTTTGCGGTGGAAGCATAT
>CAMDPE010000282.1 GCA_945903795.1 Lutibacter flavus
GGTTAGCAATACCGAGCTTGTGCCCATTTCGATAAGTGATAATTTTGCTGATGATGCCAAAGTTGCCATTGGCGACAACATCACTTTTAACGTGCAAGGTGTATTGCTAAACACGGTTGTTGGAAGTATCCGCGCAGTTGATTGGGCGCAAATGCAAATGAATTTTACCATTTTATTTCCGAAAGGCGTGCTGGAAAAAGCACCGCAATTTCGCGTACTTACCACAAGTGTTCCCAATGAATCGGCTTCCGCAGCACTGCAACAGGATTTGGTGAAAAACTTTCCCAATGTGTCTATTATTGATTTAAGGCAAGTGCTTACGGTGGTTGAAAAACTGCTGGATAAAATCGCCTGGTTGATTAATTTTATGGCATTTTTCAGCATTTTTACCGGAATTATTGTGTTGTTGGGTGCAGTAAAAACAAGCAAATACCAACGCATTAGAGAAAGTGTTTTGTTGCGTACGCTTGGTGCACGAAGCAATCAAATTCTTAAAATAACAGCTTTGGAATACTTGTATCTTGGTGTTTTGGGTTCGCTGTCAGGGATTTTATTGTCGTTGCTTAGCAGCCAATTATTGGCCTGGCTGGTTTTTGATACACCGTTTGTTCCGTCCTTAATTCCATTTTTGGTGTTATTGCCAGGAATTACTTTGTTGGTTTTGGCAATTGGGTTGGGAAATAGCATTGGCGTGATAAAAAGTCCGCCGTTAGAAGTGCTAAGGAAAGAAGTTAGGTAAATTTAAATTGGGATTAATTTTCTTGGCTATATAAATTTAAGAATTGAATAGCCAAGAAATGTAGCGAAAACACCAAATAAAATGCTGGAGGTGATGTATGCAGAAGCATACAAAAGCTGTCCGTCGCGCATTAAACTGAAGGTTTCGTTAGAGAAAGCTGAAAATGTGGTGAATCCACCACAAATTCCTGTTGCCAAAAACAGCCTCAGTTCGGGTGACATATTTGTTCTTTCGCTAAGCCCAAACACAAGTCCAATGGCAAAACAACCTATAATATTTACGCCGAACGTGCCGAAAGGAAAAGCGGAAAGAAATTTTGTCTGAATAAATTGCGACAGTGAATAGCGCAAAACGCCCCCAATAAAACTTCCTGTTCCAATTAATAATAAGATTCTCATTTTTTTGTATCAGTTTATTTAGTGGCGCAACAGATTGTTTTTACAAAGCCAATCTGTTCAATAATCTTTGTTGAAGATTCAAAAATAGTTAAAATTAGCTGAAACAAGGGCTGTTTTTGAAAGATTTAATAAAGGTTTTTATAAGACTTAATACTTTTAAATTGACTTAATTTTTGATATTTATTTATTGCTTAATTACTTATTTATTAATTAAAATATTTTTGAACTAACGCTATTAATTCATCAATTTTAATGGGTTTGGCAATATAATCATTACAACCGGCTTTCAGGGTTTTTTCCCTGTCAGATGAAAATCCATAAGCTGTTTGTGCAATAATTATCACCTCTTTATTAAATTGTCGAATTTGTTGTGTCGCTTCATAACCGTCCATTTCTGGCATTTGAATATCCATCAGAATTAAATCTAAATCTGGATTATTGCGGCAAATTTCAACTGCTTTAATACCGTTTTTTGCCACAAATATTTTTGAGCTAAATTCTTCAAGGATTAAAGTGAGAAATATTTCACTTGATTCATCATCATCAGCAATTAATATTTTTAGGCTTTTTACTTTATTGGTTGCTTTTTCACTTGTTAAATCATTTTGTGAAGCGATTTTTTCTTCTGATTCCCTATTGCAAGGAAGGGTAAAATAAAATGTTGAGCCGTTGCCTTCTTTACTTTCTACCCAAATTTTGCCGCCAAGCATTTCTGTATAGGCTTTTGCAATTGACAAGCCCAATCCAGCCCCTTGTATTGCCATTTTATCTGAAATATCGGCCTGAATAAAACGTTCAAATATAGCTTTTTGCCGGTCTTTTGGAATTCCTATTCCTGTGTCTTTCACATAGAATTCCAGTTCAGTTTTTCCCGTTGGGGAGTTTGCGTAACCAACTCCAAATTCTATGGTGCCTTTATTTGTAAATTTAATGGCGTTTTTTATCAGGTTGGTAAAAATGGCATACAATTTTTCGGCATCGGTTTTAATGATGGCTTCTTTTTTGGGCAATATTCCTTTAATGGAAAGCTGAATATTTTTAGCTTCGACCTCTGGTTTAAAGAAGTTATATAGATTATCAATTTTCTCATTGATATCAATTTCTTTAAGATATACTTCCATTAGTCCCGATTCTATTTTTGAAATATCTACAATATCATTAATGATATTAAGCATTCTGTCTCCGCTTTTTTCAATTATTTCAATATATTTTTGTTGCTTTTCGCTAGAAAGCCCTGGCTCTTTCAATAGTTCTGCAAAGCCCAAAATACCGTTCATTGGCGTACGTATTTCGTGGCTCATATTGGCCAGAAAAGCTGACTTTAAACGGTCACTTTCTTCAGCGTGTTCTTTGGCAATAATCAATTCTGCAGCCCGTTTTTCTTTTTCTTCATTTTGAAAAGCCAGCTCTGCATTGGCAACAATTAATTCGTTCAATATTTTTTTGTGTTCTGTGATATCTTCTTTAACCGCAAGATAATTTGTGATTTCACCTTTTTCATTCAAGATTGGAGAGATTGATGCCAGTTCCCAAAAAAGTTTTCCGTTTTTCTTTCTATTGTGAAATTCACCGCGCCACTCTTTGCCGGATAAAATGGTTTTCCATAGTTCTTGATAATCACTTTTTTGTTTTTCACCAGAACTAAATATTTTTGGATTTTTGCCAATTAATTCTTCCAATTTATAACCCGTAATTTCAAGTGTTTTTGGATTGGCATATTCAATAGTTCCCTTTGTGTCCGTTAAAACAATGGAAACAGGACTTTGTTCAACGGCTTGTGAAAGTTTTTTCAAACTTTCTTCGGCAATTTTTATTTTTGTAATATCAATGATGTATCCTTTTAATTGGATAAGTTCACCGGCTTGGTCAAACTCACCAACTGAGTTAATGATTACATTGATAATTCTGTTGTCTTTCGTCAGGAATTCACACTCAAAGTTTTCAACTTTTCTGTTTTTCTTCAGCAGCACTAAATAGTTTTCGCGAATTGATGAATTTAAGTAAAGTTTATCCACAGAATATTCCATCGCTTCATCTTTGGATGCAAAACCGAATAATTTGACAAAGGTTTTATTGCAAAATATTATTTTACCATCTGGCGTTGATAAAAAATCGGCAGAAATATCATCTTCAAAAAAGCTAACGAGTTCTGCCTCACTCTTGCGAAGCGCTTCTTCGGTCTGTTTGCGGTCGGTAATGTCATAAATAGATCCTATTAGGAGTTTATTTCCTAATTTATCTAAAAAGCGCGTCTTACTTGTAATAACGGTATGTAATTTTCCACCAACGGTTAGTTCTTCTTCAACACAATTGGGTATGCCTGTATTAAGAACAGTTCTATCTATTTTGAGAAAATGTTCCATTTCGTTTTTCGGAACTTTTTTAGCTAGGGTTTTACCAATTACACTGCTTTCATCTAAACCAAATAAATCAAAAAAGGCTCGGTTGGCAAATATAATACGATGGTCGTTATCTTTAAGGAATATGGGATTTCCAACCAAGTCTAGAATGGTTTTTAAAAGTTCCTTTTCATCCTTCAACATAATTTCCGC
>CAMDPE010000283.1 GCA_945903795.1 Lutibacter flavus
CAAATTGACTTATATTTCTTAATGTAACTTAGTGGTTCTCATCGAAACTCAGTAATTAAAAGGCAATAAAGACAATTGCACAAAGATTCACAAAGTAAAACACAGAGATTCACAAAGTTTAATGGTAAAAATTAACTTGTTCTCTTTAACCGCAAGGGGCGCAAAGTTTTACGCTAAGTTCGCAAATTGACTTATATTTCTTAATGTAACTTAGTGGTTCTCATCGAAACTCAGTAATTAAAAGGCAATAAAGACAATTGCACAAAGATTCACAAAGTAAAACACAGAGATGCACAAAGTAAAAAAAATATTTAACCGCAGGGGGCGCAAAGTTTTACGCTAAGTTCGCTAAATAGCTCATAAAAAATTATCGCATTCACTTTAACAGCAAGGGGGCGCAAAGTTTTACGCAATGATCGCAAGGATAAATTAAGGTCTTTTACTTCAGAAAAAGTTTATAAATTGGCGATAAAATCTTCAATTTCAACGGCATCTTTGATGTTAAAATCACCAATTTTGGTGCGGCGCAGGGCCGATAAATGTCCGCCGGAATTTAGTGCTTTCCCAAAATCGTAGGCCAGAGAACGAATGTAGGTTCCTTTGCTGCACACAATCCTGAATTGCACTTTAGGCAAACTGATATCGGTAATTTCGAAGGTTTCGATGGTGATTTTTCGCGATTGAATTTCGCGCGTTTTTCCCTGACGCGCCAAATCGTACAAACGAACGCCCGCCATTTTTATGGCAGAAAACATAGGCGGAATTTGTTCAATTTCACCCACAAATTGCTGAACTGTTTGATGAATCAAGTCGGAAGTAATGTGATCAATTGGAAAAGTTTCGTCCACTTCGGTTTCCAAATCGTAGCTCGGCGTGGTGGCGCCCAGGGTAATTTCACCGGTATATTCTTTGATTTGTGCTTGGTATTCGTCAATTTTTTTGGTGAAGTTGCCCGTGCAAATAATCAGCAATCCGGTTGCCAATGGATCCAGCGTGCCGGCGTGGCCCACTTTTATTTTACCCAATTCAAATTTTTGGCGAATGTTCCAACGCAATTTATTGACCACCTGAAAAGATGTCCAGGTTAAAGGTTTGTTTATTAACAGCACTTGTCCGCTTTTAAAATCGTCTCCGGTTAACATTATATAACAGATAAAGGCATTACAAAATAATGAATCAGCAATAAAGCGACACCCAACACAATTCGGTAATAACCGAACAATTTGAATCCGTTTTTGCTTAAATAATCGATAAAAAATTTGATGGCCAACAAGGCCACAACAAAAGAAATTACGTTGCCCAGCAGCAAATAATTAATCTGGTCGGTGCTTAACGTAAAGCCTGCATTGTAATAATCGTACAATTTTTTTGAGGTTGCACCAATCATCGTTGGAACGGCAAGAAAAAAAGAAAATTCGGCTGCTGTTCTTCGGTTTAATTTTTGAGTCATCCCTCCTATTATTGATGCACCGCTGCGAGAAGTTCCGGGAATCATTGCCAAACATTGGAAGAATCCGATTTTTAGTGCGGTAACGTACCCAATTTCTGTATGTTGATAAGGTTGGTTAGGATTGATAATTTCATTGGATTTAAACCAATCGTCGACTTTCAGCAAAATGAAGCCACCCAGAATTAAAGTTATGGCTACAATAATTGGACTTTCCAGCCAAAGATCGATATAATTGTTAAAAAGTAATCCGAAAAATACGGCGGGCAAAAATGCTACAAATAGTTTTAAATAAAAATCGACACTCTGAAAAAACCTTTTCCAATATAAAGCCAACACAGCCAAAATGCCACCCAGCTGAATTACAATGGTGAATAATTTGGTAAAATCGTCGCCGGCAATGCCAAAAAATGAGGAGGCGATTATTAAATGGCCGGTTGAAGAAACTGGTAAATACTCGGTAATGCCTTCAATAATGGCCAAAATAATAACTTCAAAATAATTCATTCTTATTTTTTAGGCTTGGCCATAATGGCATAAATTTGAATGCCCAAACCGATAATTATCAATGTTGGCGCCAAACGAATTCTTTGGAAATTATAAATTTCCGGGTTAAAAATTTCGGGGTTGTTGCTTCCGCCGCCCGCCATTAAAATAAAGCCAAGCGCAATAAAAGCAAGACCTATTAACATAAAGGCATAATTATTTTTCCCGAAAAGGAATTGACTTTTTAATTCTTTATTTTTTTGGTTCATCATCAAATTTTTTTGTTATTCAACAGTTCAGGATAAATTTTAATCGCTGCCGGAAAATAGCTGTTTATTTCCCTTTATTTCATCAATAATACAGTTCGTCGCTTCGGAGGTTTAAAAATCTTTGGGTCGCAAAAAAGGTGCTTAACCAGGTAATTAAAATTCCCAGTCCTATAATTCCAAAAAATACGATGGCCAATAAATTTATATCAGAAAACAGTTCCAATTCGGGGATATTTTTGTTTAAATAGGATATAAATGTCACCAGACCCAAGATGGAAACCAATGCGCCGATAATGCCCAATTTTACGCTTTGCCAAATAAACGGACCGCGAATAAAGCTTTTTGTGGCGCCCACCATTTGCATTGTTTTGATGGTAAATCGTTTGGAATATACCGAAAGACGGATAGAACCGTTGATTAAAACCACGGCAATTAAAGTAAACAATGCGCTAAAAACAAGCATCCAAAAGCTTAAACGGTTGATGTTTTTTGAGAGCAATTCAATCAGCGGCTTGTCGTAAGTAACTTCTGAAACTATATTTCGAAGGACCAATTCTTTTTCTATGTCTGCCATAATTTCTGGCGTTACAAATTCTGATTTTAACGAAATATCGATGGCGTTTTTAAGCGGATTTTCGCCTAAAAACTCCAAAAAGTTCTCGCCAATGTCTTCGCTGTATATTTTGGCGGCTTCATCTTTTGAAATATAAGTGACCGTTTTTGCGTAGTCTTCCTTTCTTAATTCGGCCTGCAGAGTTTCCACATCTTTGTCTTTTGCATTGTCGTTTAAAAATACGGTAATGGCCACTTTTTCTTTAAAGTGTTTTGTTATGCTATTGGTTTTTAGCACAATAAGACCTAAAAGCCCCACTAGAAATAAGACCAAAGCAATGCTTACGATGACCGAAAGGTAGGAAGAACGCAATCTTCTTTTTTGATATTTATCGAACGAATTATTCAAAAGATACTGTTTTTAAAGCGGTTGCAATATACAAATTTGTTGTTAGTGTTTGGTTGTTGGCTGTTGGTTTTTTTGCTATAAAATTGATATTTAAGAATGGTGTTTTTTTAGTAATCATTTTTAATTTTGGAGTGTTTATGCGATTGCTGTTTTTAATTTCGTTGTTAATTTTGAATTAAACATCAAGATTAAACTTTTTCAATTTTGTTTCTTTACTTTTTTCATTGATAAAAAAGAAATCGACTCTAGGAGATTCACGAACTCCAAAAAAACAATAAAAATGGTGAGCTAAACAAAAAATCTAGTCTACAGATCTTTTTCTGTAAAATGTATTGAATTTTTTTAACCTCAGCATCCAGACCGCTTTTGCCTTCGCTTAGCCAGCCGCGAAGCTCTTTGGATTGCAGCATCGGCCAGCGCTAAAAATTTCAATATTTTACAACGAAAAATATCTTATGACGGGTGTTTTTGTTGTGAATTTCATTTGGTGATTTGAAGTTCAATTCAAAAGATCCTGAAACA
>CAMDPE010000284.1 GCA_945903795.1 Lutibacter flavus
TTAACAACATAGATTATTTAAAAACACAAATAGGCAATCCAGATGGTGCTGATCAGCCAAATAAAAAGTATTATGATCCTAGAAAATGGTTGCGTGAAGGTGAAGTTACTTTTAAAAATCGTTTAACTCAAGCTTTTAAAGATTTAAACAACGTTAATACATTATAGCACTTAGGTTTACAATTAAAATTTCATAAAGAGAACATATTTTTATATGTTCTCTTTATTTTTTTTAGTAATTTGCACCACTTATTCTCACTAAAACAACATAGTTATGTCATCTTGGTTTAAAAGAAAAGATAAAGGAATTCAAACTCCTACGGAAGAAAAAAAAGATGTGCCGAAAGGTTTGTGGTATAAAACGCCAAGCGGTAAAATTGTTGATTCGGCAGAATTGAAACAAAATTATTATGTTAGTCCGGAAGATGGCTATCATGTTAGAGTAGGAAGTGCTGAATATTTTGAAATTCTTTTTGACGGCAATGCTTTTAAAGAATTTGACAAGGATATGGTTTCTAAAGATCCATTAAAATTTTCTGACAGCAAAAAATATACAGAAAGGTTGGAAGAAGCATATGAGAAAACAAAACTTAAAGATGCCGTAAGAACTGCTGTTGGGAAATCGCTGGGCAAAGATTTGGTTATTGCTGCCATGGACTTTGCTTTTATTGGCGGTTCTATGGGAAGTGTGGTAGGTGAAAAAATTTCGAGAGCCATTGATTATTGCATAGAAAAAAAAGTTCCTTTTTTAATGATTTCAAAATCTGGTGGCGCAAGAATGCAAGAAGCCTCATTGTCTTTAATGCAACTGGTAAAAACATCGGCAAAATTAGCGCAGCTTTCCGAAGTAAATATTCCTTATATTTCTTTGTGTACAGATCCAACAACAGGTGGCACAACGGCTTCATATGCCATGCTTGGCGATATTAATATTGCTGAACCAAATGCTTTAATAGCCTTTGCCGGACCAAGAGTTGTAAAAGACACCACCGGTAAAGATTTGCCTGAAGGATTTCAACGTTCGGAGTTTGTGATGGAACACGGCTTTTTGGACAAAATTGTGGAAAGGAAAAATTTGAAAAAACAAATCAATTTATACATTGATTTAATTCAAAACTTACCCGTTAGAAAATAATAAAAAAACGAAGCATAAACGGTTCGTTTTTTATTTTATAACCAATAGTTTTAATTTCAAGAATGAAATTGGAATTTTCACATTTTTAAAAAATATCATTCTAGGAATTTATTATTTTTTAGGATCGGAACTTAATTGGCTTTTAAGGGTTTAAAGTTAAATGGAGAATAAAAATTCACTTCGTAATTTATTGTAAATCAATAATAATAATAGTATCTTTGCCCACCGCAAACCATAAGGTTTAGCAATACATAAAAATTATTAATAAAATTAATGTTAGCATGTACTTAACTAAAGAGAAAAAAGAAGAAATTTTCGCCAAACATGGTGAATCAGCCACTAACACTGGCTCATCTGAAGGGCAGATTGCCTTATTTACTTTCAGAATTAATCACTTAACAGAACACTTAAAAAGAAATCGTAAAGATTTTAACACAGAGCGTTCATTGGTGAGATTGGTAGGTAAAAGAAGAAATTTACTTGATTATTTAATTAAAACAGATATTGTAAGATATCGTGAAGTAATTAAAGAATTAGGCATAAGAAAATAATTCAAAAAAAAAGAGGCTTATTTTGCCTCTTTTTTTTTAATGTATTTGAAAAAATAAAAAAGCAACAAATTAAACTTTTCATTGGGCAACACACACAACACAACAGCACAAACCAATTGTTTAATTAAATAAAAAATTATTTATGGTACCTAAGGTATTTAGAGAAATTATTGATTTAGGAGATGGAAGAACCATTTCATTAGAAACCGGAAAATTAGCAAAACAAGCTCACGGGTCTGTTGTTGTTCAAATGGGAAATGCCATGTTACTTTGTACTGTGGTTTCCTCTTACAAAGAAAGCACAATGGATTTCTTTCCATTGACTGTAGATTACAGAGAAAAATTTGCTGCTGCAGGCCGTTATCCTGGCGGATTTTTCAAAAGAGAAGCAAGACCAAGTGATGGTGAAGTTTTAACAATGCGAATTGTGGATCGTGTTTTACGTCCATTATTTCCATCTGATTATAAAACAGAAACTCAGGTTATGATTCAGTTAATGTCTCATGACGAAGATGTAATGCCCGATGCATTGGCAGGTTTGGCAGCATCTTGCGCAATTCAATTGTCGGATGTTCCTTTTGAATGTCCTATTTCTGAAGCGCGTGTTGGAAGAATAAACGGTCAGTTTATTTTAAATCCAAGTCGCAGTCAATTGTTAGAATCCGATATCGATATGGTTATCGGTGCTTCTGCAGATTCTGTGATGATGGTAGAAGGAGAAATGAAAGAAATTTCAGAAGAAGAAATGGCCGATGCCATAAAATTTGCTCACGATGCCATTAAAATTCAGTGTGCCGCGCAATTGCGTTTGGTTGAAGCTTTTGGTAAAAAAGCAGTGAGAGAATATGCCCCTGCAAAAAGTGATGCAGTAATTGCCTTAAAAGTGCGCGAAGCTTCTTATGATAAAATATATGCCATTGCAAAAGCAGGAAGTGGAAAAAGAGAACGTGAAGAAGCTTTTTCAGCAGTAAGAGATGAAGTTTTAGCTTTGTTTTCCGAAGAAGAATTAGCAGAAAATTCAACGTTAATAAAAACATACTATTCTAAAGTTGAAAAAGAAGCAGTTAGAGAGTTAACACTTTCAGAAGGAATTCGTTTAGACGGAAGAAAAACAACCGATATTCGTCCAATTTGGTGCGAAATTGACTATTTGCCATCTGTTCACGGTTCAGCAATCTTCACTCGTGGAGAAACTCAAGCACTTGCAACAGTGACTTTGGGGACTTCAAGAGAGTCTACAATGATAGATATGCCAAGCTATCAAGGTGAGGAAAAATTCTATTTACATTATAACTTTCCTCCATTTTGTACTGGTGATGCTTACCCTTTAAGAGGAACTTCACGTAGAGAAATTGGACATGGAAACTTGGCCCAACGTGCTTTAAAAGGAATGATTCCTGATGAATGTCCTTATACCATTAGAATTGTATCTGAAGTATTGGAATCTAACGGTTCTTCTTCAATGGCAACAGTTTGTGCCGGTACAATGGCTTTGATGGATGCAGGTATTCAAATGAAAAAACCAGTTTCTGGTATCGCTATGGGATTGATTTCTGAAGGAGACCGTTTTGCGGTTCTTTCGGATATCTTAGGTGATGAAGATCATTTAGGTGATATGGACTTTAAAGTTACAGGAACAGTTGATGGTATTACTGCTTGTCAAATGGACATCAAGGTAAAAGGACTTCCTTATGAAATCTTGGTGAAAGCTTTAAAACAAGCCCGTGATGGACGTTTACATATTTTAGGTATACTTAAAGAAGCAATTGCTGCTCCTAAACCAGAAGTGAAACCATATGCGCCAAAAATGATTACCAGAAGAATCCCTAATGATTTTATTGGTGCTTTAATTGGACCAGGCGGAAAAGTAATTCAAGAATTGCAAAAAGCAACAGGTTGTACCATTGTTATCAATGAAGATCCACTAACCGGAGAAGGTATTGTTGAAATTTTAGGCACAAAACCTGCCG
>CAMDPE010000285.1 GCA_945903795.1 Lutibacter flavus
TTTTGAAATAAGGTTGGTTGAAGTCGAGGCAACTTTATTGAAAAACGCCTTTTCTTTTTGCTCAAATATTTTATATTCTTCAGTATTCTCAATAGAGTCCATCACCTTTTTATTACCATCTACGCGGGCTTTCGCATGAACTGTTGTAAGTTCCTCGTTTCCCTTATGATAATCTTCATATTCCTTATCCAATTCACTTCTAAATGAAGTTTCTTTTGTAAAATAATCATGTGATTCTGATCCTTCTATCATTTCATCTTTAAACGTAATTTTTTCATTTTCTTGATCTGAAACAATTCCTGTCGCGGTAATATTTATATTCGAGTTTTCTAACATCACAGGAATTGCGCCTTTGTTTTCTCCAAACGTAATGTAGAAAAAACGAGGTTCATTTAATTTACCTTTTAAGGTAAATTTTCCATCTTTAAGTGCTGTTTCTGCTATAGCCGGTTCGTTGGAATGTGTAGCTCCCGGAACTAATTTTACAACCGTACCATCTGCAAGACCTGAAATTTGCCCTTCTAATTGATATGCGTCTTTTTCACTTTTGTTTGCATCTTGTTTACAAGAAATTACCACTAGAATTAGGCATAGGCCTAATACTTTATTTATAAAATTTTTCATTTTCTGACAGGATTTGTTTTAAACCAAGGCCCCATTAGATTGAAGCCTTGGGTATTTTTATTTTTCTACATTTTGGGTAAGCGTTCCGTTTCCAGGATTATCGGTTGCGCCTTTAGGAAAAGGCATCGTCCATAAATGAGAATTTGATGCTAGCGAATATGCTGATCCATTATAGGTTTTTGAAAAACTAACCGGATAAACCCCTTCAGCATTTAAACGACGGGCATCGCAAAAAGGAACGATGGTTAAAATTAGCTCGTTGTTCTTAGTTTTTAAAATGGCATTCATTGCCTCTGCCTCATTAGCAGCTGTTAAATCTTCATAAATATCAGCTAGGATTCGTGTTTTACGAACTTCATTTAAAACGTCCATAGCATCGTTAATTTTACCAGCACGCGCTAAACATTCTGCTTTTATTAAATAAGTTTCAACAGTTGTGATACCACCATAATTAAAAGTTCCGGACAACATCGTTTTATAAAAGGTTTCAGCTCCTACGGTTCTAATTTTCCAACGTGATAAAAAACGCGCATCACCTGTTTCAAAACGTTCTGCACGTTCAATTGTTATATCATTTTCTGAAGTAAAACGAGCTGTAGCACCATGACGATAATTATAATTTTCAATGTAATTATACCCCATTGGCGATGGCAAGCTGGTATAAGAGGCAGGATTTTCAATAAGTGTTTTATTGGCATCGTAAAATGATGTCCAGTCATACAGTGCACCATTTTCAGCTAAAGCCATATTGGCATATTTTAAAGCTTCGGTATAATTATTCATCTGTAAATATACGCGGGCATAAAATGCATAACCGGCTCCTGATGTCGGATGTAATATCGTTTGCCCGACAGATGGTAAAAACGGTAAAGCCTCTTCTACATCTTTAAGAATAAAATTGTACATATCCTGAATATTCACTTGTGTACTTGGCGCATTAATATCTGCACTTGTAATTAAGGGCACCGATAGTTTAGAAGCCGCAGTTGAAACCTCATAAGTATCAGCATAATAATTTACCAAATTAAAATAACTCATGGCGCGTAACACCTTTGCTTCTGCCCACAGTTCTTTTTGTTCTGCTTCTGTAGCCTCTGTTGTAGTTAAGGCATTTTCAATAATTAAATTGAATGTAGAGATTGCCGAATAACTAAAATAATAGGTTCCTTCATCCGACATATTCAAAGCAATACGGTCTGCCGATTCATCCCAAAGATAATTGGCGTTGGTCAAACGATCGTATGACAATGTAGCAGCAGTAACATACCTATCATTTAACAGGTATAAAGCTTGACTTACGTTAACGGTATGATTGGTATATTCATTTCGAATTAAAGCTTCAAAATCTGCTAATGTTTCCGGTATTTTGGATCCTTTTGGAATTTCATCCAAATAATCATCGCACGAAGTAAAAGTAATGCTCAATATTAAGGAGCAAATAATACTATAATATATATTTTTCATTATGTTATCTTTTATAAATTAGAAATTAGCATTTAAACCAAAAAAGAAATTTGGAGTTTGATACCCGCCTAAAAGATATTTAGCATCTTTGCTTTTTGCCATTGTTAAAATATTTTCAACATTAAAATTCAATCTAATATTTTTCAAATGCAATTTGGTTGCCAAGTCTGAAGGTATCTGATAGGCCAATGACACATTACTTAATCTTACATTTGAAGCGTCAATAATATTGATGTCTGCATATGAATAAATAGTATTTAAATCGTAATTAAATTCCGGATCATATTCATATACCACGCGAGGCACATCAGTAAATGTCTCATCACCAGATTGTTGCCACCTTTCAGTAATACGCTTATTAACCACACCTATATTAGCTATATAACCACCTGCTGCACTTGAGTAACTATTACCAAACATTGGTAAAAAAGAATTTCTCATTTTATGTCCTAATTGATAAATAAAAAGTGCTGAAAGAGAAAAGTTCTTATATGCGACAGAAGTATGAAAAGAACCACTTTGCGTAGGCACTGTTGTTCCATAATCTTCAATTGCTTCTAAATCACCCGGATTGTAAGACACTGCGTTTCCTGTTGCATCATACACTTGTGGTAAACCTGTATTGCTTAAACCGGCCCATTTATATCCATAGATAGAATTAAAATCGTTACCAACTCTTGGGAATTCTGAAGGATAATCCAATTGTAAAAAATAAACAGGAGCTACAACATTTACATCGGTTACTTCATTTTTGTTATGCGCATATAATATGGCTGCATCCCAAGAAAAAGAAGGTGTTTTTATAATGGATCCGTTTAAACCAACCTCAATACCCTTGTTGGTCATTTCTCCATTATTAAGTGTATAAGTAGAGTATCCCCATCCTTCAGTTGGAATACCATTACTATTAGCCAATAAATCTTCACTTTTTTTATTATATAGATCCAAAGTTCCTTTTAATCGTCGTTCGTATATAGAAAAATCAACCCCAATATTGGCGGTGGTCGTTTTCTCCCAAGATAATTCCGGATTTGGTCTAGCGTTAATTGTTCCTTGTAACCCTCCAACATTATTATTTGGATTATAATACGCTGTTAGGTATGGTGCAGAATTTTTGGCAATATTCCCTCCAATTCCATAAGAAAAACGAAGTTTTAGCATATCAACCCAAGATGTATTAAAAAATGTTTCTTTATCAATATTCCAACTAGCACCGGCAGACCAAGTTGGTTTGTTTTGGTATTTATTATCAGTTCCCCACAAGTTTGAGCGATCCCAACGCAAACTTCCTGTAGCTGTATACTTTCCATCATAAGTATAACCCGCATTTCCAAAAACCGACAAATACCGATTAACTAGTTCCCGTTCTGCCGCAAAATTATTTTGAGATAAGTAACCTCCAAAAATAGGTCCATATACTTGCAGTAAACTTTGTTGGTTTACCGGAGTAAATGATAATGTTTGAGGATCATAACCATATCGGGTATTGTCATCATACTCTAATTTTGAATGACGCGTTTCTGTACCTATAATAGCTGATACTGCGTGAACACCATTGAATA
>CAMDPE010000286.1 GCA_945903795.1 Lutibacter flavus
TGATCAGAAAATCTTTTTGTTCAATCAATTCACCATACTTATCGTGCAGCTGCCACGCAATTTGAACACACCTTGGCCAATTGTCAATGTCGGTAAATGGGGCATTCCAATTTTTAGGTAAACCGGTGGTTTCTGTGTCAAAAATTAAAAACATGTGGCTGAATTTTTTGCTGATAAATGAGTTGTTAAAAGTAACAAATTAATAAATTTTTGACTTCCTTGGAAGTGATTTTTTATTAACAATCCTAAATTTTTCATAAATGTTTAACGGAAACAGTAAATGCCAAATGACTTCATACAGAAACCTATAAAATTGTGCATAAATCACAAAATTAATCAAATATTTGCATGTTTATGGGTAAAATATCATTCGTTTTCGGATATAAATTTACCCTTGAAATTGCTTTTATTTTAAGTGTTTTTGAGATTTGAAAGATTGCCATAAAATATGCTGAAATTGAACGTATTATTTGAAATTATCTTATTATATTTGCAACCCTAATTAATAACCAAGGTTTCGTACCTTAAAATTTAAAAATATGCCAGTAAAAATTAGATTACAAAGACACGGTAAAAAAGGAAAACCATTCTATTGGATCGTAGCTGCAGATGTGCGCTCAACAAGAGATGGTAAGTATTTAGAAAAAATTGGAACTTACAATCCAAACACAAATCCAGCAACTATTGACTTAGATGTTAATGGCGCTGTAAAATGGTTGCAAAACGGAGCACAACCAACAGACACTGCAAAAGCAATTTTATCCTATAAAGGGGTGATGCTAAAAAATCATTTAGCAGGTGGTGTTAGAAAAGGAGCTTTAACAGAAGAGCAAGCTGAAGCAAAATTTCAAGCTTGGTTAGATGAAAAAGCAGGAAAAATTGACGCTAAAAAACAAGGCTTGGCAAAAGCTGAAACTGATGCTATCGCCAAAGCTTTTGAAGCTGAAGTAAAAGTGAACGAAGAGCGTAAAGCTGCTGCAAATGAAGCTGTAAATGCTGCCATTAAAGCTGAAGCTGACAAAAAAGATGCTGAAAAAGCCGCTAAAGAAGTAGTGGAAGAAGCTGCTCCTGAATCAATTGATGACGCACAAGCTGCAGCTTCAGAAGAAGGAAAAAACGAGTAATTAATTTTAGCGATAATGCGTAAAGAAGATTGTTTTTATTTAGGCAAAATCGTTAGAAAACACAGTTTTAAAGGGGAAGTTGTTGTCAAATTAGATACAGACGAACCGGAACTATACGAAGACTTGGAATCAGTATTTGTTGCTTTAGGCAATGACCTGGTTCCATTTTTTATTGTAGAAAGCATTTTGCAAAAAGGAAATCAGTTGCGTGTTCGATTTGAAGATGTGGAAAGCGAAGCCGATGCCGATGCCATTTTAGGTTCGGAATTGTATTTGCCTATTGAATTTTTGCCAAAACTGACAGGAAATAAGTTCTATTTTCACGAAATTATTGATTTTGATATTGAAGATGTCAATTACGGCTATGTTGGTGTGATCACTGGCATTAATGATTCAACTGCACAACCATTGTTTGAGGTAAACTCAAACGGAACGGAAGTTTTTATCCCGATGATTGACCATTTTATCAAAAAAGTGGACAGAGAAAATAAAAAGATTACCGTTGAAACCCCAGCAGGTTTGATTGAAATGTATCTGGGGAATTAACAATTTAGAGAGGTGGCCGAGTGGACGATGGCGCACGCTTGGAAAGCGTGTATACGGCAACGTATCGAGGGTTCGAATCCCTTCCTCTCTGCCAGAACACTAACAAAATCGAGCAAAATCGATAAAATCCTAGGTTTTGCTCAGGTTTTATTTTTAGAGACTGACAAATTATATGATAAAATATCATATATTAGGTTCACAAATCGGTCAACAAATATAAAACATCAATTTTGTTGACCGATTTGTTGACCGAATTATCGCGAAAGCGCCTGTAAACACTAGGATTTTATACCTAGGAATTCGGTGAAATTTCGCAGTGATTTTGAACCAAAAAATTGATTTATTGGTCAATAAAAATCCAATAAATTTGAATACCATAGTTGATTTGACTTTCGTCTTAAACAAAGTTTAACTTAAAAAGACGACAACTATGAAAACAACAATCACCTTTTCAATCCTAATTTGGATTAATTCTTCACGCGCTAAAGACAACGAAGCAGAAATTTTTGCTAGAGTAACCGTTAACCAGAGACGAGTTAACATTAGTTTAAAAAAGAAAGTAAACATTGATTCCTGGGACAAAGCCAAATCGCGTGTAAAAGGCACCGGTCAAGATGCCAGAATACTTAATGGTTACATTGAACAATCGCAAGCTGCATTATTTCAGGCTTACCAAGATTTAAAGGCCGAAAGAAAAATGATTACGGCCGAAGCCGTTAAATCACGTTTTTTCGGAACGGACGAGCAACACTATTCTTTACAAAACATTATAGATTATCACAATGATAACCACGCCCACAAGTTGCATAAAGCAACTTTGGGCTTGTATAAAACCACCCAAAGTTATTTATTGGAATTCGTCCAAAAGGAATTTGGCACCTCTGATATCTATTTAAGAGACCTCAATTATTCCTTTGTAATAAAATTTGATAATTTTTTGCGTGCCTATAAGTTGTCAAGAAACAAAAAAAGAATTCTAGGCAATACCATTATAAAGCACATCCAAAGATTGCGAAAAATGGTGACGATGGCATTTCATATAGAATGGATCGACAGAGATCCTTTTGTAAAATACAAACCGGTATTTGAGAAAAGCGAAAGAGAGTATTTATCGCAAGCTGAACTTCAGAATATCGAAAATTACGAAACGGATATTGAGCGCTTAAACATTGTAAAGGATTTATTTATTTTTAGCTGTTATACTGGAATAGCCTATGTAGATGTTATGAAATTAACAAAAGATAACGTTTTACTTGGGATAGACGGCGGCCAATGGATAATTACCAAAAGGACAAAAACAAACACCCCGGTTAAAATACCAATTCTGGATACCACGCAGCAGCTGATTGACAAATATAAAAACAATATTCGAGCTCAGGTTACAGGTACGCTTTTACCTACACTTTCCAATCAAAAATTAAACAGTTACCTGAAAGAAATTGCTGATGGTTGCAAGATGAAAAAGAACCTCACCTTTCATATGGCGCGACATACTTTTGCCACAACAGTAACTTTAACAAACGGTGTTCCAATCGAAACAGTTTCCAAGCTTTTAGGTCATACAAAATTGTCTACAACGCAAATTTATGCCAAAGTCATCGAGCGAAAGGTCAGCGATGATATGAATGCGTTAAAACTAGTCTTAACTAAGAACAAAGCGGAAAACGATCTAAAAAATAGTGAATCAGCAGGTTAATAAGCGTATTATTTTTAAAGATTAGTTTATGTGATAAATTTTACTATTTTTAGCCCCTTGAAAAAGTAAAATTTATTTATGAAAAAAATTGCTACGATAGTCGATAATTTCGATTTAGCCATCACTGATGTAAAAAAATTAAATATTTCTAAATTAAGTAAAGTAGAAAAAAGCATAAAAATCGCAAGAGACTGCCTATTTCAATTAAGATTGGAAATGAGAAATATGGATTCCATTTCACCA
>CAMDPE010000287.1 GCA_945903795.1 Lutibacter flavus
GATTATGTATAGAGGATTTATATTCAATTTTCTTTAATTGATAATTTTTTCATATTTGCCAATGACTAAAGATGAAACCAATCTTCCGTTATTGTCCCTTCAATTGTTGGTTTACTTTTATGAATAAATTCATTTTTGATGGCGTTATACTCATAATCATTGCGCCAGATTGTAAAATTATTGGCCACTTCTTTAATTGCATTACAAATAAATTCAATTTCTGCATTGCTCATTGTTGGATGAATAGACATCCTTATCCAACCTGGTCTCTCAACAAGACAGCCTTCCAATATTTTTTGTTCAATGGCTTTAGAGGCAGACGCGTCCACATTCAACAGATAATGCCCATAAGTGCCCGCACATGAGCATCCGCCACGTGTTTGTATTCCAAATCGGTCATTTAAAAGTTTTACGATTAAATTATAATGTGCATTTTCAATATAAAAAGAAAACACGCCCAAACGCGCTGTATTATTTTTGGCAAGAATCTGTAAATTATCAATGCTAGAAAGTTTCTCGAAAATTATTGTGTTCAACTCATGTTCCCTGTCCAATATATTTTGCACCCCCATTTTTTCCTTTAGCCGGATTGCCAATGCAATTTTTATGGCTTGCAAAAACCCGGGTGTCCCACCATCTTCACGGGCTTCAATATCATCAATATAATCGTGGTCGCCCCAGGGATTCGTATAACTTACAGTACCTCCACCCGGATTGTCGGGCACCAGATTATTATAGAGTTTTTTATTAAAGATGAGAACACCTGAAGAACCCGGACCGCCCAGAAACTTGTGTGGCGAAAAGGTAATGGCATCTAAATATTGCTCCTCATCTTCCGGATGCATATCAATTGACACATAAGGCGCCGAACATGCAAAATCAACAAAACACAAGCCATTGTTTTGGTGCATCAGTTTTGCGATCTCATAATAATTTGTCCTTATCCCTGTAACATTTGAACAGCCGGTAACTGCCGCAATTTTTATGGGTACGCTATTATATTCCTTTAACAGCAGCCCTAAACTTTCCATACATGGCAAACCTTCATGAGTGGATGGAATTACTTTTACCTTTGCAATGGTTTCCAACCAGGAGGTTTGGTTGGAATGGTGTTCCATATGGGATACAAATATGATTGGTCGTTTTTCATCCGGAACAACAGTATGTTCTTTTAAGTTTTCATTGAGCCTGATTCCTAAAATACGTTGAAACTTATTGATCGCACCAGTCATACCTGTACCAACGGTAATCAATATATCATCCTTTGAAGCGTTGACATGTTCCTTGATAATATTTCTGGCATTGTGATAGGAATGCGTCATCACACTACCTGAAATTGAGGTTTCTGTATGGGTATTTGCCACAAAAGGACCTATATCCTGCAATAGTTTTTCCTCAATCGGCCGGTATAAACGACCACTGGCCGTCCAATCGGCATAAATGAGTTTTTTTTTGCCGTAGGGAGAAGTGAACTCTTGGTCACTACCGACAATACCCTTTCTAAATTGCTGAAAATAAACCTCTAAACTTGTTTTCTCTTGTTTTTTCTTAAATAATATCATCTGCTATGTTCTATGAAAATCACTCCGACAAAATGCCGGAGTGAACTCAATCAATCAAATAAACCACTGTTTGACATTAACATTAAAACTAATCAGTGGTCGAACTCAAAAGTTTTTTAATCCCTCATCCATCCATTCAAAATATTCTCCAGCATCTGGTGTGTAAGCGATAGGATCAATAAGATTGTTTTCATTATGATCCATTAATACATAAAATGGCTGCGCATTGGCTTTATACTTAATAATTTGTAACTCACTCCATTTTTGACCAATATATTTTAATTGTTTATCAGGTCGAAGTTTTGATTCCATTTCTTCTCCTTCAGGAAGAGGTCTTTTATCATCAACATATAGGGAAATTAACACTACTTTATTTTTTAAAATATCCAAAACTTTTGGGTCTGGCCATACGTTTTGTTCCATTTTTCTGCAGTTTACACAAGCCCAACCAGTAAAGTCTATCATCACCGGTTTACCTACTTTTTTAGCATAATCCAGACCTTTATCATAATCATTAAATGCCAAAATATCGTGGGGCGCCATTAAATGTGCTCCTTCCGGTAATTCGTCATGACTTGCTGATGTGCTTTCGGAACCTGTTTTGGTAAATCCAACCCCATAAGGCGACTCGCTGTAATTTTGTGGTGGCGGAAACGCGCTTATTAAATTTAAGGGTGCTCCCCAAAGTCCTGGAATCATATAAATAGTAAATGACAGTACCAACAGCCCTAAGCTTAACCTGCCAACCGATATGTGGGTTAATGGCGAATCATGCGGTAACTGCAACTTTCCAAAAAGGTAAAATGCCAAGGCACCAAAAATGGCGATCCATATGGCTATAAAGACCTCTCTTTCCAATAGATGCAGTTGCAATACCAAATCGGCATTGGATAAAAATTTAAATGCCAGAGCCAATTCTAAAAATCCCAACACCACTTTTACCGTATTTAACCAGCCCCCTGATTTTGGCAATGAATTTAACCAACCGGGGAATGCCGCAAATAAGGCAAATGGTAATGCAATAGCCAATGAAAAACCTAACATTCCGATAATAGGCCCTATTTGGCTGCCACCTGCCGCCGCTTGCACCAATAAAGTGCCAACTATGGGTCCGGTACAAGAAAACGATACGATCGCCAAAGCCAAAGCCATAAAAAATATCCCTATTAAGCCTCCCCTATCTGCTTGTGAGTCGACTTTATTTGCCCACTTATTTGGCAGCATAATTTCAAAAGCTCCTAAGAAAGAGGCCGCAAAAATTAATAACAACATAAAGAAAGCTACGTTAAACCAAACATTGGTTGACAAGGAGTTCAATGCATCAGCACCAAATATCAAACTTACAAGTATCCCCAAAACCACATAGATCACTATGATAGACACACCATAAATGATGGCATTCCTGATGCCCGCTGCCTTTGTTTTGCTTTGCTTGGTAAAGAAACTTACCGTCATAGGAATCATAGGGAATACACAAGGTGTTAACAAGGCTGCAAAACCTGACAAGAAAGCGATAAAGAAGATGTACCAGTGCCCTTTATTTGATTTTGAATCTTTTATTTCTATATCATTCAAAACTTCAGCCCCTATTGGTGTTACATTAGTCTGTGCAGTTGTTTTCCCGGTAAGATTAAATACCAGGTCAACCTCTGTGGGCGGTAAACATTTGGTATCGTCGCAAACCATAAACTCCACAAAAGCTTTAATTGTAGTTACCTCTTTTACCAGTGCTATTTTTTGTTTGAAAATGGCCGTTTTTTCGAAATACTTGATTTTCATCCCAAAAACGGGATCGTCTACTGTATGGCCTTCTCCTTCTGATGTGTTTCCTGATATTTTAAAATTCCCCTCACTGTCATCATAAGTAAATGTTGTTGCAATGGGGCCGTCTTCTGGCACGGTTTGCGAATATAAATGCCAGCCAGAATCTATTTTTGCTGTTGTTATTAAATTGTATTCGGTATTTGATATTTTCTCTACTGAAGTTGTCCATTTTACAGGCTCT
>CAMDPE010000288.1 GCA_945903795.1 Lutibacter flavus
AAGTGGCGCTGACCTTAAATTTAATTGAAGGATGTGATTGTGAAGAAATTGCCCAAATTATGGAAATCAGTTACGAAAATACCCGAACCACCATTTCAAGGGCAAAAAATAAATTAAGAGAACTTTTAGCAAAAGAATATGCAAGATAAACTGGAAAAAATATTTAAGGAACTGGAAAATCAATTTGATGTGGAAGAGCCAAATATAGGTCATTTCAGCAGATTTGAAGCAAAATTGAACAAAGGTAAAAAGTCAAATTTTCTTTTTAAACTTTGGCCATTGATCGCCGTCGCGGCTTCGGTATTTTTAATTTTTGGTGTTTGGCTTGGTACATCATTTTCAACAAAGGGTATGGAACTTGCAAAAGTTTCTTCCGAAATGGGAGAAACCCAAAATTTCTTTGTATCGACCATTGAAAAGGAACTTGCGATGATTGAAAAAGAAAGAAATCCGAATACAGAAAAACTCATTAATGATGGATTGCAACAATTAAATAAACTTGAAAAAGAATATATGGCACTGACTTTAGTGCTAAAAGAAAGTACGGAAGACAAAAGAATTATTTACGCCATGATTGCCAATTTTCAGCAACGTATTGAAGTGCTGCAAAGTTTATTGACCCAAATAGAAGATGTTAAACAATTAAAAACACTAAACAATGAAAAATACAGCTAAGCTATTTCTACTTTTCTTACTGATTCCGTTGGCTATTTTTGCCACCGAAAAAAATGGAAAATACACTAAAAATAAAACGATTTCCAAAGCATTCAATGTTACCAAAGAAGCTACTTTAAACGTTTCAAACAAATATGGAAATATTGATATTATCACCTGGAATGAAAATAAGATAGAAGTGGTTGTAAAAATAACGACCAATGGCGATGATGAGGACAAAGTTAAAAAACGTTTAGAGGAAATTACTGTTGAATTCGATTCAAATTCCACGTATGTTTCCGCAAAAACGATGATTGAGAAAAGTGCGGCTTCTTGGAGTTGGTGGGGAAATAAAAATAATGTGAACATGGAAATCAATTACCAAATCAAAATGCCTTCAACCAATAATCTGAATTTGACCAATGATTACGGAGGAATTAACCTTAACAAACTTGAAGGAAAAGCAACCATCAATTGTGATTACGGCAAATTAAATATTGGTGAATTGTTAAATGCATCAAACAGCATTAATATGGATTACACCAATAATTCAACGATTTCCTATATGAAAAGCGGCACTGTAAATGCTGATTATTCCACATTAAGAATTGACAAATCAGACAATATTGATTTAAACGCGGATTATTCTCACTTGGTATTTGGAACAATTAACCGATTAAATTATTCGTGCGATTACGGCAGCTTAAAAATTGAAAATACCAAAAACATCAGCGGAACAAGCGATTATATGAATTTAACCATTGAAAAATTGCTGGGTTCCGGCACCTTTAAACTTGATTATGGTTCGTTAAAAATTGATGCTTTGGGCGAAAAGTTAAAACTGCTGAAAATCGAATCGTCCTACACTCACATAAAACTTGGCACGCATCCAACTGCTTCCTTTGACATTATGGCTACTTTGAGTTATGGCGGATTTAAATATGGCAAAGGTTTCACATTCAATAAGCAGGTAGAAAAATCCAGTTCAAAATATTATGAGGGCTATTACAATTCGCCTAATTCAGGTGCCCAAATTTCAATAAAATCGAGTTACGGAAGCATTTCATTTAACAACAATTAAAATCAAAAGTTAACAAGAAATTAAAAACGCCGCAATTGCGGCGTTTTTTTTATAGAATTATTCCACTTCAATCTGATATTTTCCCAACAAACCCGGCAAACCCTGCAAAGAAAATCTGGCTTTTTTCATCCGATTCATTTCAGGATCAATACTGTAATTATACGAAGTTCTAAAATCGGCTTTTTCCAATATTGAAGTCTTGAAAATACTTCCAATCAAATCACAATTGTTAAATAAGGCATTGGATAAATCGGTTTCCGAAAAATCAACTTCTTGAAGTTTACACTTGTTAAATTTTGTGTTTTTGAGCTTGAGTTTATAAAAAGAAACGATGTTTAAATGACATTCTTCAAAGCCAAGCGACAATAAAAAGGGATTGCATTCATTAAATTGAAGTCCCAATAATTTACAATTTTTGAAAATTACGGACCTGAATGAGGTATTTTTGAAATAGGTATTGCTGAAATTGCAATTCACAAATTCACAATCAGTAAAAGTAATTTCGGAAATATCCGCATTTAAAAACAGACAGTTTTTAAAAGTGCAATCGTCATATTCTCCTTTTGCCAAGGTTGCTTTTAAACAATCTATTTTTTCGAAAACTTCATCTTCAACAAATACACTCATAAATGGTTAAGCTTTTCCCTTATTTGGTTTCAGTTGTTTTGCGAAACATAAAATACAGACCAATCAAAATAAGCGGAATGCTTAAAACCTGTCCGGTATTCAATCCGAACATCCAATTTTCGCCGCCTTCAACCTGTTTTTCCTTGAAAAATTCAACAAAAAACCGAACCGACCAAAGCAAAGCAAAAAACAATCCGAAAAGATAGCCTGATTTCTTCATTTTATCGGTTTTCCAATACACGAACCAAAGCAGGATAAATACAAAAAGGTAGCCAACCGCTTCGTACAATTGTGAAGGATGGCGCGGAAAATCTTCCCCTAATTTCCTGAAGATAAAACCATAATCCGAGTTTGTCGGTTTTCCGATAATTTCAGAATTCATCAAATTCCCCAATCTGATAAAAACGCCTGCTGCGGCAACGGGAATGGTGATTCTGTCCAATATAAAAAGTATTGGTTTTTTTAGTACATTTTTACTGTAAAAATACATGGCCGTAATAATCCCGATGGCAGCACCGTGACTTGCCAAACCGGCATACCCCGTAAATTGGAATTTTGGCGAAAAACGGAAAGGAAGCAACACTTCCAACGGTTTACTGAATAAAAACGCAGGCTCATAGAACAAAAAATGCCCTATTCTGGCGCCCAATAGGGTTGCCACAATCGTATAAATAAACAAAGAATCTAATTTTTCAATTGGAACATTGTCATTAATGAATATCTTTTTCATTAAATAAAGCCCTAACATAAAGGCAATTACAAACATTAAACTGTAGTAACGAACGGCAAATGAGCCAATTTTAAAAATTTCGGGTGCAGGATTCCAATCTATTTGAAGTAGTATCATATTTGTTTATCTGTTTAATCGTTAATCTTTTAACTTTTAATATTTAACTTTTAACTTTTTTTATGGAACAGGATCGTGCCCATGTCCGCCCCAAGGATTGCAACTCACAATTCTTTTTATAGACAGCCAGCCTCCTTTAATAATTCCATGCTTTTTTAGCGCTTCCACCGTGTATTGCGAACAGGTTGGCGAATATCGGCAACTCGACGGCAAATAAGGCGAAATTGCAGCCTGATAAAACCGCACCAGCCAAATAAATGGAATTGCCAATATTTTGGTGATTGTATTC
>CAMDPE010000289.1 GCA_945903795.1 Lutibacter flavus
AGCGCCGGTATTGTCAATAACCAGCGCATCAAAAATTCCGTAGGCGGTGTAATCAATTTCTTCGGGTGTGTTTGCGGAAATAACATTCACTGTTAACCCGTTGATAATTAAGGCGTTTTTATCAGCATCAACTGTTACCGTACCGTGAAAATCGCCGTGAACAGAGTCATTTCTCAACAAAGACGCTCTTTTTTCCAAAATGGATTCATTAATTTCACCGCGTGTCACAATGGCTCTTAATCGCATTAAATTTCCTTTTCCGGTGCGCGCCATCAGTTCTCGGGCCAGCAATCTTCCAATTCTTCCGAATCCATAAAGCACCACATCTTTTGGCTCAATTTCTCCTGAATTTTTTGCTTCTTTCAACTTGTCTTCAACAAAATCCTTTACTGATTTCGGTTTATCATCTAAATGAAACTCATACACCAATTTACCGATATCCAATTTTGAAGGCGGTAATTTTTGATTTTTAATTTCGCGCGCAATTTCAACTGCTTCAAAAATTGAAATTGGTTTTTCCACAAAATCGCTGGCATAATCAACCAGACTTATAATTTCACTAACGTTTCGATCGTTTAATTGATTTCTGAACAAAACCAATTCTATGGTATCATCATACCACAAATCACTGATAATTCTAATTAATTCAACTGCTGCCCTTCGTCTTTCGGCTTGAAAAGCAAGTTCTTTTTCGTAAAGTTCGTTAAATGACATATTAAAATTGTTTTGTTTAAATTTTCAGCAAAAGTACCCATTTCAAACGATTTCGCAACACATTTATCCATAAAAAATAATCAATAAAAACTAAAAAAACTGCCAATAAAAGCAGCTTTTTTAATATAAAAACTTCAGTCTTCCAACTTATCTACCTAAATATATAGCGTTCCTGTTCGCCTTTTAAATTGCGCATTTCTATACGCATTGCTTGTCCGCTCGATTTATTGGCAATCATATTGTTTACATCATCAATAGTATACACTTTATTGTCATCAATAGAAGTAATCACATAACCCTTTTTGACGCCATAATTAGTCAATTCTTTATTGGTGATTTCCGTTATTCTAACGCCGTTTGCTATATTAAGTTTCTTTAATTCGGCTGAGCTTAAATTTTCCAAGCCCAAACCTAATGCTAAAACTTTAGTGATTTGATATTTTATAAGTGTAACATTCGTTTGCCATCTTTTTCCGTTTCTTAAAAAAACCACATCAACTACATCATTTGGTCTTTTTGTGCTGATGTATCCATTTAAATCGGCAAATGTCGCTATCTTCACTTGGTCTAATTTTACAATAATATCGTTCGCTTTTAGTCCGGCTTTTTGGGCTCCTGAATTTTCAACCACATTGGAAATATAAAATCCGCTCGTGTTTTCAATATTTAATTTATCTGCCAATTCACTATTCAATTCAACGCCATTAACACCCAAAATAGCCTTTTGCACATTCCCAAATTCCATTAAATCTTCAATCACTTTTTTGATTATGTTAGAAGGAATGGCAAAAGAGTACCCTACAAATGAACCGGTCATGGAAGAAATAGCAGTATTAATCCCAATAAGTTCCCCTCTAATATTCACCAAAGCGCCACCGCTGTTTCCGGCATTTACGGCTGCATCAGTTTGAATAAACGAGTCTATGCCGCTGTTCCCTTCTAAATCCCTTCCTTTGGCGCTAATAATACCTGCGGTTACTGTAGATGTTAAGTTGTATGGATTTCCAACCGCCAAAACCCATTCCCCCACTTTTATGGCATCAGAGTCTCCTAAGGTAATGTAAGACAAATCTTTTGTATCAATTTTCAGCAATGCAACATCACTGTTTGGGTCAGCACCAATCAACTTAGCTTTATAGGTTTTTTTATCATTCAGGGTAACTTCAATATCCGTAGCATCATTAATTACGTGGTTATTAGTAACAATATAACCATCTGCAGAAATAATTACACCGCTACCTGTTCCTATTTGTGAAAACTGTCTGGTTCCGCTGCCCTGTCCATAAAAAAACTCAGCAAAAGGATCTTGAATTGTTTTGAACATGGTATTTTTAACGTGAACCACGGCATTAACTGTTTTTTCTGCAGCAACTGTAAAATCTGTGTTTTCTGCGGATGAATACATCTCGTTGCTATAATTTGTAGGTATTGCATTAAACAAAGAATCAACCTTTTTTTCAATTTGAATCTGTGGCTTGTCAAAAAATAAGATATAAGTACCCAAAGTAATGGCACCTCCCAAAGCTGAAATTAAGATCAAGCTAGCTATTTTTTTCATCATCCAATTTGTTTAAGTTTATTTCACAAAATTAATGATTTAATACTTTTAAAAAATCGCTTTAACTGTTTGTTAACGCTCTTTTAACGGATTTTAACACCTTTATTTTTCGCAAAAAATTTAATGTATAAAACCATTCTGAATTTAGTACATTTGCAACAATGGAAATTCATTTTTACAAATATCAGGGCGCGGGAAATGACTTTATTATGGTCGATAACAGAACGCTGTTTTTCCCAAAAAACGATATCCGTCTCGTTCATAAATTATGTGACAGAAGGTTTGGCATTGGTGCTGATGGATTAATTTTGCTTGAATCTTCTGAAGAACAAGATTTCACCATGATTTATTATAACGCCGACGGAAAAAAAGGAAGTATGTGTGGAAATGGTGGAAGATGTATTGTGGCATTTGCCAAAAAACTGGCGATTATTGGTGACGAAACTACTTTTGAAGCTGCAGACGGATTGCATTATGCCAAGATTGAAAATGATTCGATTAATCTGCAAATGGCTGATATTGATAATATTGAAATTTATGATACACACACCTTTTTAAATACAGGCTCACCGCACCATGTGAAATTTTGCAATGCTGTTGCACCGTTGAATGTTGCTGAATTAGGCGCAAAAATAAGGTATGGCGCACCCTATTTTGAAGAAGGGACCAATGTTAATTTTGTGGAACAAATTTCGGGCGATTCATTTAAAGTTAGAACTTACGAGCGTGGCGTGGAAGATGAAACATTGGCTTGCGGAACCGGCGTTACGGCGGTTGCCATTGCTGCTAATAAAACGAACAGAACTGTTGATGAAAGAATTTTTATTGAAGTATTAGGCGGTAATTTGGAAGTTTCTTTTAAAAAAGAAAACGATTGTTATAAAAACGTATTTTTAAAAGGTCCTGCCCAATTTGTTTTTGAAGGAAATATTACTTTTTAATGGCAACTTTACACAGAAAAAATAGCAACCTGCGCGCTTTAGAACCAGAAGATCTTGATTTTTTGTTTTCTTCGGAAAATGATGAATCTTTTTGGGAAATTAGCGGCACGCAAATTCCTTATTCAAAATATATCCTCCAAAAATATATTGAAAATGCACATCAGGATATTTATGAAGCAAAACAGTACCGATATGTAATTTGCAATACGCAAAATATTCCTTTAGGAATGATTGATTTGTTCGATTTT
>CAMDPE010000290.1 GCA_945903795.1 Lutibacter flavus
GTTTTTTTAGTTAATAATTTTTTTCTCAACTAATTAGTTTTTAATTGACATTGCTGATAACATACCACCATATACACCATTAAGAGAAGATAGATTTGTTGCCAAAGATTCCATTTGTTCTTTTAACCTGGTTGCATTTTCAGTAACCTGTAAATTAATTTCGGCTTGTTTGCTGGTACTTTCCACTTGAACTTTATACAAGCTATTTAAGGATTCCATTTGTGCAGCAGCCAAAAACATTTGCTCGCTGTATTTATTTGTTGCAGCAATAGAATTTACTGCCGGAGCAATATTTTCAGCGGCTCCTTTAAAATTTTGAATGCTTTCGCTTAAACTTTGCATTAAACCTGAATCAAGTTTTGCATCTCTAAGCATGTCGTCTAATTTTTGTGAAAGCAACCCTTGAACCTCTTTGGCTTGTCCGGATTCTTTCTCACGTCTGTCACCGCCAGCCAATTCAGGATATATTAAGGTCCAGTCCAAGTCTTCTTCTACAGAATCGAATGCAGAGATAAAAAATACAATGGCTTCCACAACCATACCAATAGTTAACATTTCACTTCCGCCTGTCCAGTGCTGAATTTTAAATAATGCACCTAAAATTACAATAGATGCTCCAATACCATAAGCGTAATTAAATATTTTTTTTCTGTTTTTTGATTGTGCCATAATAAAGATTTTTAGTTTGTTAGTTTTATTTTTGGTTGATTTTATTCTCCGTTTATATTGGTGCCAAGAAAATCTTGCACTGTCCTAAAACCAATATAGCTTCTTGCAGAGTCGGCATACTCGTAATCACGAGTGCTTACCTCTAAAAAGTAGGCTACATCTTTCCATGAGCCTCCACGTATTACTTTTCTTTTGTTTTTGTCAATCTCAACATTCGGATTCATTGTAGAACCTATGTAATAGGATGCTTCGCTATAAGCGGTATTTGTCCATTCAGAAACATTGCCCGCCATATTATACAATCCAAAATCATTTGGAAAATAAGATTTTGCCTCCATGGTATATAAAGCGCCGTCAACAGCGTAATTACCCCTAGCAGGTTTGAAATTCGCTAAAAAGCAGCCTCTGTCACTTGTAGTATATGGTCCTCCCCAGGGATAGGTGGCATTTTCAAGACCTCCACGAGCAGCATATTCCCATTCAGCTTCAGTTGCCAATCTGAATTGAGGAATCACGGTAGGGTTTTTCTTAGTACTTAAGAAATCGTTTTTCTTTTTAGTTCTCCAACGGCAAAAAGCTTTTGCCTGCATCCAAGATACACCTACAACAGGATATTCATTATACGCCTGGTGATAAAAATAATCCTGATGCATTGGATCATTGTATGAGTAATTGTAGTCCTTAATCCAAACTGTTGTGTCGGGATATACAGATACTACTTCTGTTTTTATAAAATCTCTTCTGTTTCCTTGCTTTCTTCCTGCATCTTCCTGATCAAGCCAAGAATATTTAAACTTTAATTTTGCTGGATTTACCATTCTTCTGCCTTCAAAACTATCTTCAATAGGCATTAAAATTGAATCAATCATCACTTCGGCATATTCTTCGCTTGGAAACTCATTGACATTCCAAACGATGTCTTCTTCCCAATTAAGCATTTTACCCTGCGTTGGCGAATTAATATCTCCAAGGCTACCATAAGTTTTCATCATATATTTTTGATATGGAGACATATCGGTTGTGTCTATATCCAGAAACTGATAATCTTCCAAAACAATATCTCCATCAGAAGACATCAATTCTGAAAATAGAGCCAACTCGGTTCGCACTATAGAATCACGAACCCAAAAAACAAATTCTTTATATTCGCTATTGGTTATTTCGGTTTCATCCATATAATACGGACGCACAGTTACTGTTCTGGTTGGTGAATTTAAAGCGCCCGCAACATCTTCGCTTTGTTTACCCATTGTAAATGAACCCCCAGGAATTAAAGTCATGCCGAATGGTTTCTGGGAATGCCACTTTCCACCTGATCTTACGCCAACTAATTCTCCTTGATCGCTAGATCCACAACTATATATAACTAAGACTAGTAAAATATACAACGATATTTTCTTCATATTTTTTTTCTTAATCCTTTAAGGCAAACGTATTACTAATTATGTTAAAAAACAATCTTTTATTTATCTGTTTAAAACAAAAAAAAATCTGTTTTAGTATGCTGCGAAACTTTTTTTTACATCAATTTTTTTAGCGTTTTTAGCCACCTATCTGGAATTTCCTGATTGGTGGCGCTAATATAATCTTGGTACGCACAAGGTATTAACGCATGTCTTTTAAATTTATTACTTTCATTTAAATTAATTTCCATCCACCATCGACCACTTTTGTTGCTTTTATAAAAATTCAGCACTTCATTTTCAATAGGAACAATATATTTTTGGTAATTATCTTTTAATCCGAAAGGATAATCATTCGCTCTGTAATTGACACCTTCAATAAAATACCAAATCATTTGTGAAATTAGCTGTGCTGTTTGATTTTTAATGTCCAATTTTGAATTGTATTCATAAATACCAAATGATGTTACTTTATCGCTGATGCCCGCATACCTTGAAATGGCGCAAATTTCAGCACCTGTAAAACCATTAGGCGTCGCATTATTGTTGGCAGGAGCATCTGCATTTTTAACTGCAGATAAATCTATGCTAACTATATCTGCATCGCGTAAAACCGGCTCAACCAATTGGATTGCGCTTGAAACTTCCCCCAATCTATATGCTTCAAAAAATAAACCATCCAACAAATCAATTTCATTTTGGGAGTTAAAATAGGTTTGATACCCAATATTGCTGAAATTAAATAAATTATTTGGCTGGTTCATCACAATTTTGCTTAAATAAGATTGAGAAGTTAAATTGTCTTCAATAGTACCTAAATCAAACTTATTATCTACTGAAACTATATTTACGGTTTGCTCTAATTTGTCGTAAGCCCTATAATTTGAGTAAGTTAAATCTTGTCCACCACCAATAATTATGGGAATTATTTTATTTTTTATAAGGTAAGTCAATAATTCTCCCAACGCAAAATAAGTGTCTTCTATGGAATTTCCCTGTGGAATATTTCCAATATCAGCAACGCTAATTGGCCAATTTCCCGGAAATAGTTTATAAAGTTCTTTTCTGATTTCATTCAAATTGGAACCAGTTTCGTGATTTCCAATTGCCGAACGGCCTTCTTCAACACCAATAATGGCTATTTTTTTATTTGTCAGATTCGGGAATCCATTCTGTGTGGAATAAATTTCGATACAGCGGCCAAATGATTGATCGGATTGCAATTCTGCCTGTTCCAATAATACTTCATCAATAGGTTTAAGGTAATCGAAATTCATTTTTTAGGGGTTGTAAGATTTCGTTTTCGACGGCAATATAATAAAAATATTATTTTTTTGCCGTCTTTCCTTTGGTTGTTTTCTTTTTGGGTGCGTTTTTCTCAATGA
>CAMDPE010000291.1 GCA_945903795.1 Lutibacter flavus
AGCAATTACAAAAATTTACGCTCAATTAAGGCTATTAACCGTTGCTCAAATTCTTCTTTGGCGCTCCAGTCGTAATCTGGTTTTACAAATTCGTAAATGAAATTTTTGGCTTCCGCTTCCGTTTTAAAAGAATTTAACTGAGACACTACCCTGTTGAAATCCTGCTGGCTTCCGTCGAATAGTTGATTCACAAAAGCGATGCGGTCATTTAAGCCAACCTGTATGTTATTTTTAAACAAAGCGTCGTTTAAAGAACGCTGTTTAATCTCTTGTTTTTCTTCGGGTTTCTCTATAATAATCGGATTTTCTTTGGTGGCTCTTTCAAACAAATTGGTTGCAATATCTGATGAAATGGCATCTTTAAATTCATCTTCCAAAGAGATTTGAAGCGCGTAACTTTTTTTCGCGGTTTCTTTCAAAATGGTATCGCCCTCATTGAACAATTCTTCCATTTTTGCTTCTAAAAAAGCTTCTTTTTCTTCAGTTTTTTCAGGAATTTCAACAACCATTTTACTTTCAAATTCCACCTCATCAACAACCATTTTGCTTTCAAATTCAACCTCACCAACCCATTCCTGTTGCATCGTGCTTATGGTTTCTTCTTCGGTATCGGAAAGGTTTGGTGTTTTTTCAACATAATCTTCCACAAATCGCAACACTGTAAGTTTTTCGTAAATTTCGCGTGCTTTTTTATGCAATGCATTTACATCATCCTTGTTTTTCATTTGCAAAATGCTGTTTGCCAGACTTACCAGTTCGGCTTCTAATTTTTTGTGCATAAGTTGACGTGTTAAATGAGTGTTGCTGTTTAATTTTTAATAAATTTGTATCATATCAAAATCGTAAATTACGAAATGATTTTACAAAAACGAATGTAAAAAATATAACAATATTTTCATTGCATTTATTTTAAAAAAAATACAATAACCTTTCAACCGTGAAATTACAAAATGTTTCTTGAAAATACAGTAAATCATAACGAACAATTTGGCTGGATTGAAGTAATTTGCGGCTCAATGTTTTCCGGAAAAACGGAGGAATTGATTCGCAGGCTCAAAAGAGCTCAATTTGCAAAACAAAAAGTGGAGATTTTTAAACCTGCCATTGATGTTAGATATGATGTGGAAAAAGTAGTTTCTCATGACGCCAATGAAATTAGGTCCACACCGGTTCCTTCATCGGCAAATATCCGACTTTTAGCTGATGATGTTGATGTTGTTGGGATTGATGAAGCCCAGTTTTTTGATGAGGAAATTGTGGCTGTTTGCAACGATTTGGCAAACCGCGGCGTTCGTGTTATTGTTGCGGGTTTGGATATGGATTTTAAAGGAAATCCGTTTGGCCCGATGCCTGCACTTATGGCCACTGCGGAATATGTGACCAAAGTTCATGCCGTTTGCACAAGAACAGGAAATTTAGCGCATTACAGCCATAGAACCGCCGCCAGCGACGAGCTTGTTTTGCTGGGTGAAACCCAGGAATATGAGCCGCTAAGCCGTTCCGCGTACTTTAAAGCCATGATGGCAGAAAAAATCAAAAAATCCGAAGAAAAAAATGGGAAATAGTCACGTTACTGTGCTTGAAATAAATTTAAACGCCATTGAACACAATTTAAATGTGTTTAAATCAAGATTACTTCCCGAAACGAAGGTTTTGGCCGTGGTTAAGGCATTTGGTTACGGTAGCAGTTCGGTTGAAATTGCCAAATTTCTGGAATCAAAAGTTGCCTATTTTGCTGTTGCTTATTTGGATGAAGGCGTTGCGTTGCGGGAAGCCGGAATTAAAACACCTATTTTGGTGCTTCATCCGCAAAAAATAAATCTGGAGGAAATTATCAAATCCTGCCTGGAGCCCAACATTTATTCCGTCACTTTATTAAAAGCCGTTATTGAAGCAGCAAAAAATTTAAAAGTTCAAAATTATCCCATTCATATAAAATTCAACACAGGTTTAAACCGGTTGGGTTTTACAAAAAAAGACATTCCCGAAATTTTATCGTTGGTTAAAAATCAACAAGAAATCAGGGTTGCTTCGGTTTTTTCGCACATTGCTGCCAGTGAAGATTTAAACGAAAAAGAATTTACGTTACAGCAAATTAACACGTTTAAAGAAATTTCAACCCAGCTTATTCCGCAATTGCCAACAAAACCTTTTCGGCATATGTTAAACACTTCGGGCATTATCAATTATGCTGAAGAAGCACAATTTGAGTTGGTTCGTTTGGGAATTGGTTTGTACGGATTTGCAAATGATGAAGCCGAAACCGCAAAATTGCAAAATGTAATTACCTTGAAATCCGTTATTTCCCAAATTCAAACCGTTGAAAAAGGGGAAACTGTTGGCTACAACCGCGCCTTTAAAGCTGCTGAAACCGTTAAAACCGCCACCATTCCTATTGGTCATGCCGATGGAATTTCGCGACAATTTGGCAATGGCGTTGGCTATGTTTACATCAACAACAAACAAGCGCCCATTGTTGGCAATGTTTGCATGGATATGATTATGGTGAATGTCACCGATATCAACTGCCAGGAAGGCGACGAAGTCCTTATTTTTAAAGACCAAATGCACATAGAAGATTTGGCAAAACGCACAAATACCATTCCTTACGAATTGCTTACCGCCATTTCCCAGCGCGTAAAAAGAACGGTGAAATAGCCTTTTAAACACAATAAAATTGCATTTTGCCTAATAATTTGGGCATTCCCCTTTGGGTCGGGTTTTTCGCTGCAATCTTTTTTTCGGCGAAAAACCTCAAAAAAGGATTTCCGCTGCAACCCCTAATGCAAATTAATTTACGATCTCCGATTTTTGATTTACGATTTTGAAATACTGACAAATTTTTTGCGCACTTAGCGTATTTTCTTTGCGGTTAAATGAATTTCAATTGAATTAACTTTTTTATTATATTAGCTACACTAATCATTAATTAAAAATACTAAGAAATGGGAATGTTAAAAGAATTCAAGGAATTTGCAATGAAGGGAAACCTTATTGACATTGCAGTAGGTTTTGTAATGGGTGCCGCTTTCAACAAAATTGTATCATCCTTTACCGGTGGAGTTGTTTCACCTTTGGTTGGGTTAATTTTTCAATCAGACTTTAAAGGCCTGAAATGGGTTATTAATGAAGGCGTTGCTAATGAAACCGGAGAAGTAGTTGGTGAAGTTGCCGTGCTTTACGGAGATTTTTTAACAAACCTTGTCGATTTTATTATTGTGGCGGCTGTTATGTTTATGATGATAAAAGCAATTAACCGCATGAAAAAGAAAGAAGTTCCTGCGCCTGAAGCGCCAAAAGGTCCATCTCAAGAAGAATTATTGATTCAGATAAGAGATTTGCTGGCAAAAAAATAATCAACACTTTTCACAAAATAAAAAGGGTTCGCAAATGCGAACCCTTTTTATGCTATTTTTTAGATTCGTAAACTTCGGCGATT
>CAMDPE010000292.1 GCA_945903795.1 Lutibacter flavus
TGGGTTTGGGCGCCAGCGTAAAAGTATTCGACAATTCAATCACCAAACTGCGCAGTTTGCAGCACCGTTTAGGCCATCCCATTTACACTTCAACCATACAGCCAAAAACACTGCAAAAAGCATTGATGCGCTGTGATGTAGCCATTGGAGCGGTGAGAGGAAAATCGCGTTCCCCAGTTTTAGTAACCGAAGAAATGGTGATGAAAATGAAAAATGGCGCGGTAATTATTGATGTGAGCATAGATTGCGGAGGAAACTTTGAGACTTCTGAGTTGACATCCCACCAAAAACCAACCTTTCAAAAACACGGCGTAATTCATTATTGCGTTCCCAATATTCCTTCTCGTTATTCCAGAACTGCCTCAGTTTCAATAAGCAATAATTTTACGCCTTATTTAATGAATATTGCAGAAGACGGCGGATTTGAAAATGCTGCACGATTTGATAAAAGTTTACAAAAAGGGATGTACTTTTACCACGGAATTTTAACCAATAAAACTGTGGCCGACTGGTTTAGTTTGCCATTTAGAGATATCAATTTATTGTTTTTATAATATGACTTTTAAACAACGTTTACCTTATTTTTTAGTAGGATTAACTTTAGGAATTATTGCAGTTATTTTTGTTTTTGATAAAAAAGAAGCCACTTTCGATTATGGCCCAAATGCGAGGGTTTTGAAAAATATAAGTATCAAAAAGCATATTTTTTCTGAAGAAACCTTAGCTATCATAAATTCTAAAAAAATTGATACCGCTCAAATTTCTAAGATTTTGAAAAAAGGAAATGTAGATATTTGGGACAAAATTAAAATGGATACCTGTATTCAATACAATATTAAAGGGCGAAGAGATTTAAAAAATATTACCTTAACAGTAAAAAATTGCGATTCTACAGCTTTTATTGAAAAAATTATGATTGAATAGCTATTTTTGAATAATAGTTTTCCTTGATTTTTTTGATGCTTTTGATGGATTTTTCCATCCATTCCTGGTATTTTTCATCTTTATCAATGTTTGTCAATTCCCAACTCACATCAGATTTTTTTAATTTTTCTGTCAGGTTTTGAAGAATTATTGCTGCAGCAACAGAAATATTTAAGCTTTCAGTAAAACCCACCATCGGTATTTTTAAAAATCCATCTGCATTGTTCATCACATCTTTTGAAAGCCCGGCCTTTTCCACCCCAAAAAAGAAAGCAGATTTTTCGGTAATATCAAAATCTTGTAACAAACAAGAATCATTGTGAGGTGTAGTTGCAATTATTTTATAGCCTTTTGAACGTAAATTTGCGATACAATCTAACGTATTGTTGTTATCCTTTTCTTTATATACCGAAAAATCCAACCATTTTTGGGCACCTTTGGCAATATGATTGGAAGCATAAAATTTATATTTGGTTTCTATGATGTGAACGTCCTGCAATCCAAAAACATCGCAACTTCTAACTACGGCACTTGCATTTTGCGGCATAAAAATATCCTCAATAGCTACGGTAAAATGCCTAGTTCGATCTTCCAAAACTTTTTTAAATAAATTTCTTCTTTTTTCTGATACGAATTGCTCTAAATATTCAATAAATTTATAATCTACCATCTAAATTGGGTGTTTTTTCAAAGATAAAATTTTACTTTTGAATAACTAAAAGATATGAAGAAAATAGTTGTTTTAACGGGTGCGGGAATGAGTGCAGAAAGCGGTATTAATACCTTCAGGGATTCGAATGGCTTGTGGGAAGGACATGATGTTATGGAAGTTGCTTCTCCGCTTGGCTGGCAAAAAGACAAGGAAAAGGTGCTGGATTTTTACAACAAACGTAGGGCGCAATTGTTTAAGGTATTTCCAAATGAAGCGCACAAAGCTTTGGTGGCGTTAGAAAATAAATATCAGGTAACCATTATCACCCAAAATGTTGATGATTTGCATGAACGGGCAGGAAGTTCACAAGTATTGCATTTGCACGGCGAATTGTTAAAAGTTCGAAGCACCAAAAATCCGAATTTAATTTATGATTGGAAAAAGGATTTGATTTTAGGTGATGTTTGTGAAGAAAATTCTCAGCTAAGACCTCATATTGTTTGGTTCGGTGAAAATGTGCCTTTATTTGACAAAGCAATGAAAATTACTTCGGAAGCTGATATTTTAATTGTTATTGGCACTTCTATGCAGGTTTATCCGGCAGCGCAATTAATCAATTATACAAAGCCTGAAATTCCGATTTATTTTATTGACCCAAAACCAGAAATTCAACAAAATCAGTATTCCAATTTAACCGTTTTGGCCGAAAAAGCTTCAGTTGGCGTTGTAAAAGTAGTTAACCAATTAATTGGTTGATTGCTTCAAACAATTCCCCTTTTGAAATTTGGCTTCCCATTTCAATGAGCTCAAACAATTCTTGATTACGGTCTTTTTTATATTTTTTTTCAGCCTTAAAGTATTCAAAATCATCATCAAGCGGATTTTTCAAAAACCATTGAAAGTCGTTTGTATTTAAAAAATTTTTATTTTCATCTTTTAATTTGATATAAATTCTAATAATTTCTTCTGAATCACACTTAAATAAATTAATATCATTTGCTGAAATGTGTTCTAAATATTCCGTTTTACTTAAAACATCTTCCCAAACAACATCACTAAATATATTTAATTCTTCCTCAGCCATAGAAGGTTTTTCCTCTTTTATTTTATGCCACTCTTTTGCATCAATTTGTTGCGTTGCCAAGAATTCAGCAAACTCTTTATGTAATTCCGATAATTGTTCTTTGGTTAATTGTCTGTATTTCATCTGTTTAAATTTCATTTTTTAGCGGTAACAGATGCTGTTCGCTATTAATCTTTCCTGAGTGTATCAAAATTTATTATGCTCGTTTCATCTGTTATCTAAATAAAAAAAACCGCCCAGATTGGGCGGTTCAAATGTATTAAATTTATTGTTTAGAATGAATAACGCAATCCAAACTGCATTTGCCATCTGGATAATAAACTTGCATCATACACAAAAGTTTTCGTTAAATCAGAATTAAAAGTATAGGTTGGTGTTCCAGTTCCGTCTACTGAGACGCCAATAGGTTGCACTGCATTAGGTTGTTGCACCAATCCCCAATTAGAATTAACTAGGTTACCAATATTTAAGACATCAATGCTAAATTGTATGGCATTGGTTTTTGATACTTTCAATTCTTGAATAAATTTCATATCCCATTTTCCTCTCCAAGGTGCCAAAGCGCCATAACGTTCGGCATAACTTCCTCTTCTTCCGCTCATATAAGAATCTTGTTGAATAAAAGATTCCAGGGCTGCAGCTTGTCCAGCTCCTGAAAATTGCATTTGATTAACTTCAGTTGTTGTTGGGATATAAATTAAATCGTTTAATGATGAACCATCATTATTTATATCACCAGCATAAGTATAGTTAAATCTTCCTCCTTGAGCATATTCAAA
>CAMDPE010000293.1 GCA_945903795.1 Lutibacter flavus
GCAAGAATTTGATGCAAATGGAAAAATAGTGCTCGAAAATCACAAAAACGGCATTGTATTTAATGCGCAGGAAGAACAATTGGGAATTATTCATTGCTCTACAATTCCTTGGGTATCTTTTACCGGATTTAAGCATGCAAGGAATGGAAATGAAGGCTTGCAGGGAATTCCGAAAGTGGTATTTGGCAAAATGTTTAAGGAAAACGAAATTCAAAAAATCCCTTTTTCGGTAGAAGTTCACCACGCTTTAATGGACGGTTATCACGTTGGATTGCTCTATGAAAAAATGCAAAAATTTATCAATGATCTTGTTTAAATTTGAATTATTTCAATAATAATTTATAAAAATGCCAGTATTTATTTATTAATTTTTAATTTTAAGAAATCATTTAATAATCATTAAACAAAAAATTGCTTGGTTGAAAGACATTTCAGCTAAAAAATGACAAAAAATAAGAAATGAAAATTGTAATATCACCGGCTAAAACATTGGATTATAAGTCCCCAACTCCAACAAAGCAATTTACCCAAGGAATTTTTTTGAAAGATGCCGCAAAAATAAATGCTGTTTTAAAAAAGAAATCTCCAAAACAACTTTCAGCATTAATGAGTGTTTCCCCAAATTTAGGCGAATTAAATTGGCAACGAAACCAAGAATGGGAATTGCCTTTTTCTTTGAACAATTCCCGCCAGGCCATTTTTGCTTTTAAAGGCGAAGTTTATTTAGGGCTTGATGCTTATTCTTTGCCGCTTGAAAAATTGGACTTGCTTCAAAATAAATTAAGAATCTTGTCCGGCCAATATGGTTTATTGAAGCCATTGGATTTGATGCAGCCTTATCGTTTGGAAATGGGAACCAAGTTAAAAGTTGGGCAAAAAGAAAATTTATATCAGTTTTGGGAAAATACTATTACTGAAAAACTGAATTCAGAACTCTCTGAAAATGAATTGTTTGTTAACTTAGCCAGTCAGGAATATTTTAAAGCGGTAAAACCGGCATTGTTAAAAATCCCTGTCATCACACCAGTTTTTAAAGATTTTAAAGACGGGAAATTAAAAGTAATTGCCTTTTTTGCAAAAAAAGCAAGAGGTTTAATGGTTCGTTTCATCATTGACCAAAATGTTGAAACCTTAGATGATTTGAAAAATTTTAATTATGAAGGCTATGCTTTCGACTCAAATTTATCATCAGAAAATGAGTTGGTTTTTACACGATAAATATAGATTTTTTTTAATTTGTATTGATTTTTTATATAAGTTTGCGCCAACGTTTAAAGAAGCCATGAAAAAGGAACGTTTTTTAGCGGCTAACTTGTATGTTTGCAGGTCTTTAAAACACAAAATTATTAAAAAAAATAACGAAGAATTAAGCATTTTAATGACTTCATTTAACCACATTTTAAAGTTATTCAATTCATTGATAGTTGTTCGGCTTGAAAAAAATTATTTAGTATTAAGAGTATAGATATAAGAAAACTTTTTTGAACTTAATATTAGTCTAAAATTACTACCTTATTAATTGTAAAATTAAAATACTAAATGAACACAAAATATATAGATTTAATAAGCCAAACTTTCGATTTTCCGCAAGAAGAGTTTTTTGTTGACCCTAATAAAAACTTACATTTTCATGATATTGACACCATGAAACTGGTTGAAGAATTTGGTACGCCTTTAAAATTTACCTATCTGCCAAAAATTAGCGAAAACATTCAAAAGGCCAAAGCAATGTTTGAAAAAGCAATGCATAAACATAAGTACAAAGCCAAATATCGTTATTGCTATTGTACCAAAAGTTCCCATTTTAAGCATGTGTTAGATGAAGCGTTAAAAAATGACATTCATATTGAAACTTCTTCTGCCATTGATATTGACATTGTTGAAAATTTAAAGAATGAAGGTAAAATAACTGATAAAACCTATATTCTTTGTAATGGATTCAAAAGAGATGAATACATTACAAACATTCAGCGATTGATCAATAACGGTCATAAAAATTGCATTCCTATTATAGACAATTATGAAGAAATTGGATTGCTTACCAACGGATTAAAAAAGAAAATAAATATAGGAATAAGAATTGCTTCTGAAGAAGAACCAAAGTTCGAATTTTATACCTCACGTTTGGGAATTGGCTATAAAAATATTGTCGATTTTTACCGTCGTGAAGTAAAGGATAATCATAAAGTGAACTTAAAAATGTTGCATTTCTTTATCAATACAGGTATAAAAGACAATGCTTATTATTGGAACGAACTAAGCAAATGTTTGAAGGTTTACATCAGTTTAAAAAGAATTTGTCCAAGTTTGGACAGCTTAAATATCGGCGGCGGATTTCCCATAAAAAACTCACTGGCATTCAATTACGATTATGAATATATGGTTGATGAAATTATCAGCCAAATAAAAGAAGCCTGCGAAGATGCAGAAGTTCAGGTTCCGCATATTTTTACAGAATTTGGAAGCTATACAGTAGGCGAGAGCGGTGGTGCAATTTACAAGGTTTTATATCAGAAAAAACAAAATGATAGAGAAAGATGGAATATGATAAATTCCTCTTTTATTACTACTTTACCTGATAGTTGGGCCATAAATAAGCGATTTATTTTATTGCCTTTAAATAGATGGAATGATGTTTATGAACGCGTGTTGTTAGGTGGTTTAACTTGCGACAGTGATGATTATTACAATTCGGAACAGCACATTAACGCCATTTATTTACCTGTTTATAAAGAAGAAAAACCATTATATTTAGGTTTTTTTAATACGGGCGCATACCAGGAATCAATAGGAGGTTATGGTGGATTGCAGCATTGCTTAATTCCACAGCCAAAACATATTATTATATCAAAAGATAACGAAGGAAAACTAGAATTTAAAGTGTTTAAAGAAAAACAAACAGCAAGCGATTTTTTAAAAATATTAGGTTATGAATAAAAGAACTTACGCGGGGATATCTGAACAATATGCCAAAATTGAAACTTCAAAAATAGTTTTGATACCTGTTCCTTATGATGGAACAAGCACTTGGCAAAAAGGAGCCGACAAGGGACCTGAAGCCTTTTTGAATGCATCGGAAAATATGGAACTTTACGATATTGAAACGGATTCTGAAGTTTATAAAAACGGAATTCATTTAGCTGATGCCATAACCGAGAATTCTTCTCCGGAAAAAATGGTTGCTGAAGTTCATGCAGTGACCAAAACATTTATCAGAAAGAACAAATTCGTCACTATTTTAGGTGGTGAACATTCAGTTTCTATTGGAACTATTAGAGCTTTTAACGAATGTTTCAATGATTTAACGGTTGTTCAAATTGATGCACACGCCGATTTAAGAAAAGAATATAATGGATCAAGTTGTAACCACGCTTGTTCGCTTTATGAAGCAAGCCAAAACACCAATCTTAT
>CAMDPE010000294.1 GCA_945903795.1 Lutibacter flavus
AATAATTAACTTAACAGCTATAATTTTAGCACTTGTAAAAAAATTGCAATATTACATTAAAATATGGTCGTCAAAATAAGTTAACCATCTTTCGAAGCTACTGTTTTTTAAGTACTTTGACAAAAATTATCAGAAAAAATTAAAGGTGATTTTCTTAACCCAGTGTTTGTTTAAATTTTATAGTGCACCTATAAAACCATCATTTACGGACTGATGGTTTTTTTATGAATTATATCAAAAAAAATCATTTTTAAAAAATTATCGCAAATAATTAAAAATATTTTAATAAAAACACAAATAAAACTGAATAACTAAAAAATACCTTAATGACAATTAGGCGTATTTTACCAAAATATAAATCGAAAAAATTGACGCTACGCAACCAAATTAAAAATTCATCATCTAGAATAATATAACGAAAATCTTAATACTTTAACATATTCTCAGTGCATTGATGAAAACATTAGGAATATTAAGAAATTATTTAGATTTTTGATTTCAATTAATTCAAACAATTATAATATGAAAACAAAGTTAAATGGATTTTTAACGCTGCTACTGGCGTTGCTTGTGCAAGTGACATTTGCACAAGAAAAAAATGTTTCAGGTAAAGTTTCCGACGCAAGCGGACCACTGCCTGGAGTAACAGTACTTATTAAAGGTACCAAAATAGGTACACAAACTGATTTTGATGGTAATTATTCCATTAGAGCCAATACCGGAGCTGTATTACAATATAGTTTTGTGGGTATGAAAACAGTTGAGCAAACTGTTGGCGCATCAAACACTATGAATATTGTGATGCAAGAGGATGCTCAAAGCTTAGAGGAAGTTGTGGTTGTTGGTTACGGAACTCAAAAAAGAAGTGAGGTAACTGGATCAATTTCAAGTATCTCTGGATCATCTATTCAAGGTTTGGTTACACCAAGTTTTGAAAGTCAATTAGCTGGACGATCAGCTGGAGTGCAAGTAACTTCAAATACTGGTATTATTGGAGAAGCTCCTAGAGTTAGAATTAGAGGTATTGCTTCTATTGGATCAGGAACTGCCCCACTTATTGTAGTTGATGGTATGCCAATATATTCTGGAGATGTTGGGGGATATGCTTCAGCAAACGGTTTGGGAGATATCAACCCAAACGACATTGAATCATTTGAGATTCTTAAAGATGGTGCATCAACTGCAATCTATGGTTCTCGTGCTGCAAATGGAGTTATTTTAATAACAACAAAAAAAGGTAAAAAAGGAACAATGAAGGTAAGTTATAGCAATGTAACAGGATTTGCTTCTGCCATTAAAACTTTCGATTTATTAGAAACACCTGATTTTTTAGTTATTGCCAATGAAAAAAGAACAAATAGAGGACAAGCTCCTTGGGCAATCGGTAGTGAATTCAATACTGATTGGCAAAAAGCTGTGCTAAATAATGGTGCGCTTCAAATGGATCATAACCTATCTATGAATGGTGGAACAGAAAGTACAAAATATTTTATGTCTTTCGGATATACGGACCAAGATGGTGTTGCTGTTTCAAATAATATGAAACGTTACAACATTAGATCAAGTGTTGAACACGATGTAAATAAATGGTTATCAATAGGAGGTAACTTAGCTGTAACACGAACAGAATATAATGGTTTAAATACAGGAGGAAATTCATTGTCAGGTAACATTTTCAATACCATGAGACAATTACCAAACACCCCTATTTTTGACCCAAATCATCCAACAGGATACAATATTACTGCAGATAATAATAATGTTGGAAAATGGGATAATACCGATCCTGTTGGAGACAATATCTCAAATATTGCTTATGTTTTAGCTAAAAACAAATTCCAATCCAAAGTCAACAGAACCATTGCAGGCGCATTCGCTTCGGCTAAAATTACAGAGGATTTAACTTATAGATTTCAGGCAAGTATCGACAATCCTTTAACTTCTGGTTTTTTATATTATAATCCTGTTCATGGTGATGGTAAAGGTTCAAATGGAAGGTTACAAAATAGCAGCACCGATTTGTTAAGATGGAATATTCAAAATATTTTGACATACAACAAAACTTTTTTAGATGCACATAATATTGCTGTAACAGGTGCTGTAGAATATCAAAAAGAAAAAAATCAATCTTTTTTTGGAACAGGAACCGACTTGCTTAATGAATTCTATAACCAAAATTTAGTTACTGGTGCTTATGGAACACAAACATCTGGTGGAGGTATAACTGAAAATGGCATTATGTCTTATATTGGAAGAATTAGTTACAATTACAAACAAAAATATTTCCTTCAAGGTTCGTTAAGACGAGATGGAATTTCAAAATTGAATAAAGACAACAGATGGAATAATTTTACAGGTTACTCCGGAGCTTGGAATATTGCAAATGAAGAATTCTTTAAAGATTTAAATTCGGGTATCTCAAACTTTAAAATCAGAGGATCTTATTCTGAAGTTGGAAATACTGAAATTGGAAGTTACCCTTATTTAGGCTTGACAACTGCTTCTAAATATGGAACTTTAAATGGAATAGCATTTACGCAATTCGGTAATGATCAATTACTTTGGGAGACAAGTAAAAAAACTGACTTTGGTGTTGATTTATCTCTTTTGAATAACAACCTTAAATTAACTTTTGATTATTACAAAAATGATATAGACGGCTTAATTTTAGCGGTACCCGTACCTACTTCTCTTGGGGTTCCAAACAATAGAGTATTAAAAAATGTTGGTTCAATGAGTAATAAAGGTTATGAGTTTTCTGTTGATTATAATGCTATTTCAAATAAAGACTTTAATTGGAATATTAGTGCTAATATTACTTTCGACAAAAATGAAGTTTTAACAATTCCTGATGGTCAAGATATATTAGGAGGTACATTCACAGACGCTAACTATGCCGCTAACTTAATTATTAGAGAAGGTGAATCTATAAATTCACTCTTTGGATATAGATATTGGGGCGTAAATCCAGCAAATGGAAATCCAGTATATTACAAAGCGGATGGATCTTTAGTGCAAGGAAACATAGCAACATCTAACTATAAAGTTTTTGACCCAGCAAATCCATCTGACATATCCCAAGCTTCTACATTAAGTGCTGCAAGTGACAGAACTATTTTAGGAAACACGCTTCCTACTTATTATGGGTCATTCATTAATAAAATGAGTTACAAAGATTTTGACTTTAGCTTTATGGTTAGATTTAGTGGCGGAAACAAAATTTTTAATTCCACACGAAGAGATCTTATGACATTAAATTTTAATAATAATGGAACCGAAATATTAGGGAGATGGCAAAGTGCTGAAAACCCTGGAGATGGTGTAACACCAAGACTTTGGGCAAGTTCAAATACTTTCGTGAATCAAACAAGAAATGCAACGACAAGATTTGTAGAAGATG
>CAMDPE010000295.1 GCA_945903795.1 Lutibacter flavus
AGAAACATTGATGATGTGTTTTTGTCCGGTATTGTCTTTTTTCATCACTTCAGAAAGTCGGTTGCACAACACAAACGGCGCTACAGAATTTACCAGCTGTACCTCTATCATTTCGGTGGTTTCAATCTCGCCAAGTTTTAAACGCCAGCTGTTTGTTTTTCTTAAATCTACCTGTTGCAAATCGGCATCCAGTTTTCCTTCCGGAAAAACTTCTGTGGTAACCAATTCTTTGTCAAAACTATACGGAATTTGTGACAATCTTGCTGAAGCCCGTAATCCGATTCCCGGTTCTGGTCCGTGCCAGGTCACCGGCATATTTTGGTTGGATGAAGCTCCTGCAGTTAATGCAGCCAATTCCTGTAAACATCCCAAATGATCAGCCAATAAATCTTGTGTGTTTTTTGGCAAGGATGCCATTGGACTTTCCTCGTTTTTCATCAAATGCTGATAAAATCCGGAAGGCCGTCTCACCGTTTGCGCCGCATTGTTGATCAAAATATCCAGTCTTCCATATTTTTGCTCCACAAAATTGCAAAAAATTTCTACGCTTGGAATGTGCCTTAAATCGAGTCCGTGAATTTTTAATCGGTGTCCCCACTCCGCAAAATCAGATTCCTGAGAGAATCTCAAAGCTGAATCCACCGGAAAACGTGTTGTTGCAACAACGGTGGCGCCACCGCGCAACAACATCAATGTAATATGATAACCTATTTTTAATCGAGAACCTGTAATTACAGCTATTTGTCCTGCTACATTCGCCGTTTGAAAACGCTTTGAGTAATTAAAATCACCACAATCCGGACACATACTGTCGTAAAAATGATGCATTTTTACAAAGGACGTTTTGCAGACGTAACAGTTTTTAGGCGTCTCAAATTCTGTTTGTTCTTTAGTCGCCAGATCAGCCTTCGGAAGCAATTTTGGTGCGACAAACACCGATGCTTCTCGGGCATTTCGTATTCCGGTTTCTTTTCTGGCATTTTTTTCTTTGGCAGCTAAAATTCTTTTTGCCACTTTTTTTCCGTCCTTTTTTCTTCGTGAAAATTCATCCCGATCGGGTCTGGAAAACATTCCGGCAACTTTTATCAGTTCCGTTCTTTGTTCTTTTGCAATATCAAAAATCTCATCGGTATTTGTAACCAATTGCGACAAAATGGCAATGCATTTCGCAATTTCGTCAGAAGTAATTGCTTTAATATTGTCTGTTTTTCCTATCTCCATAATGTAAACATATCCTAAAACCTATTAAGGCCGCAAAGATAGTTTTAAAATTTTGGCTGAAATTTGTTTTTTGATGTTAAGCTAGGAATTCTCCTTAAATTATTGCTATAAATTTGACAAATAGGCGCCCAGCGAATCCCTGAATGAAAATCCTTTGGTGATTCTTTGCTTATTTAGTTTTTTGTATTCCACCAACGCCCATAGCACAAATTCTTTCATAAACAATACATCTTCGGTAGCTGTTTCTGGCACATATTTTTGAATGAGCGCATCTAAAGGCGTAATTTGGTTCAAAGCATCAGCATATTCCTGTTCCGTGCCGTCATCCATCAATTCAAAAGAACTTTCTTCAAAAAACCATAACAATATGGCATCATATGCCTCTTTTTCCTGCTCATGTTTTAACTTTTTAAGAACAGGAAAATAGGTAGTGAACAATGTTTTTGCTGCAGCGCCAATCAAAGTTTCTGCAACAAATCCCGCACCTTCCTGCTCGCCTTCATACACCAATTCAATTTTGCCCGTAATGGCTGGCACCATGCCCAACACATCAACAAATCTGATGGTTGTTTTTTTAGCACCGGAACTGATGCATCTGTGTTCCGCAGTGCTTAATAAATTTTCATAGGCGGTAATGCTCATTCGCGCGCTGATACCGCTTTTATTGTCAACATATTCACTTTTACGTGCCTCAAAACTAATTTGCTCCACCAAATCTTTCGCCATTTGGGGAACGTGAATTTCACAAACCCTTTCGTGCTGTAACTTTGCTTCCTGGGCGGTGATTGTTTTTGAAATTTCAATATTTTTTGGGTAATGCGTTAATATTTGGGAACCTATTCTGTCTTTTAAAGGTGTCACAATGCTTCCTCTATTGGTGTAATCTTCCGGATTTGCAGTAAAAACAAATTGTAAATCGAGCGGCATTCTTAACTGAAAGCCCCTGATTTGGATGTCTCCTTCTTCCAAAATATTGAATAAAGCCACCTGAATTCTTGCCTGTAAATCGGGCAATTCATTGATGACAAAAATACACCTGTTTGCGCGCGGAATCATCCCGAAATGAATTACTCTTTCATCGGCATAACTCAATTTTAAATTGGCCGCTTTTATGGGATCTATATCGCCAATCAAATCGGAAATAGTGACATCTGGTGTAGCCAGTTTTTCATAAAATCGATCATTACGATGCACCCATTTAATAGGCGTTTGATCTCCCAGAAGCGCAATTTGAGATTTTCCAAAGGCGCTGATCGGATTTAACGGATCGTCATTAATTTCAGAACCTTCAATGATGGGCATATATTCATCCAATAACTGAATCATTAAACGCGCTAGCCTTGTTTTGGCCTGACCTCTTAAACCCAATAAATTAATATTGTGCTGAGAAAGAATTGCCCGCTCCAATTGCGGAATTACGGTATTTTCATATCCGTGAATCCCTGTAAATGATGGAATGTTATGTTGTATATTGTTTATTAAATTTTCGCGCAATTCTGTTTTGATGCTTTTGGAAACATACCCTGATGCTTTTAATTCCTGAAGTGTTTTTATAGTAGTAGTCATGTTATCTAATTCTTTTTTTTCTGTTGTTTTCATAATCGTGAAATATCATTTCGCCCAAACCTTCCAAACCGGTATAAAAAGCTTTTCCTTTATTTGATTCGGTAAATTCATCTACAAATGACTGTAAATAAGGATCTTGTGCAATCATAAATGTGGTGATTGGAATGTGCAGTTTTCTTGCCTGAGCCGCCATATTGTAACATTTTTCAACAATAAACTGATCCAATCCGTTGCTGTTTTTATAATACGAACCGTCGGGCATTCGCAAACAACTCGGTTTCCCGTCGGTAATCATAAATATGTGTTTGTTGGTATTTCTTTTTCGTCGTAAAATATCCATCGCCAATTCCAAACCCGCAACCGTGTTGGTATGGTAAGGGCCGACTTGTAAATACGGCAAATCTTTAACTTTTATTGGCCATGCATCATTTCCAAAAACCAAAATATCCAAGGTGTCTTTTGGATAGCGCGTGGTAATTAATTCGGCCAAAGCCATCGCCACTTTTTTGGCAGGTGTAATTCTGTCTTCTCCATACAAAATCATACTGTGGCTGATGTCAATCATTAAAACAGTACTCATTTGCGATTTAT
>CAMDPE010000296.1 GCA_945903795.1 Lutibacter flavus
CTGGTTGTGAAGGGACTGAAGAAGAATTAAAAGCTTGTTTGCAAGGAAAAATCTCGAATTATGTAAATGCTAATTTTAATGCGAAATTGGGAAAAGAGCTAAGCTTAGACCCAGGACTTAATAAAGTTTTCGTGATGTTTAAAATTGATAAAGAAGGTAATATTGCGGATGTTAAGTCAAGGGCCAAGCATAAGGAGTTAGAGGAAGAAGCAATACGTGTAATTACAAGTTTGCCTAAAATGTTGCCCGGAAAACAAAATGGAGAAACAGTTGGCGTAAAATATTCCTTGCCCATTGCTTTTATGGTTGAAGGTAAATCTCAAAACAATAACAAAAAGGAAGCTGTTATGCCTGATTCTATGAAAAACCTGCTATTTATTTTAGATGAAAAGGAGATTTCATATGAAGAAATGCAAAAAATAGATCCAAACACTATAAAAAGCATTAATGTTTTTAAGGATGAAAAAGCCATAGAAAAATATGGAGAAAAAGGTAAAAATGGTGTGTTGGTAATTACGATAAAAAAATAATTACTTTGCTATGAAAAAGATTTTTATTGTAATTAGCTTATTATTTACAATACTCAAAACCGAAGCGCAATCTTCGGTTTTTGTGGTTGTGGATAGTTTGTTGGCGGGAGGAAACTATCAAAAGGCATTGACTTTGTTGGAGAACACAGCCCCAAAAACTATTTTGATATTTGAAAAATCGGCTGGTATTTATCAATCAATTGGCAGTGATACCAAAGCTTTGGAATGTTTAAACAAGGCATTGGAATTTGGGACTAATGAATCGATAAAAGTAAAACTGGCGCAATTGTTTGTGTCAACAGGATTTACATCAAAAGCTGTTGAAACATATGAATCACTCATCGAAAAAGACACTTCAAATTTATTGGTTGCCAACAGTTTGGGTAAATTATATTTGTCACTAAACCAAGCTGAAAAAGCAGAAAAAATATACCGTTATTTAATGAAAATGGATACTGTTAATCCTAATTATCCATACCAATTGGCCGAATCTCTAGAAAAACAAAATAAACATTCAGAAATGGGGCAGCGTTATTTGGACGCCTATAAGTTAGACACGCTGCATATCAAAAGTATTTTTGGATTGGCGCAATTTTTTAAGTCATTGAATTTTAAAGACTCTACTTCCTTATTTATTGATAAAGGTTTAAAAATAGATTCTAATAACATAAGTTTTAATCAACTAAAAACCAATGAGTTGTATTTTTTAAAGGATTTTAATGGCGCATTAACCTATTTAAAAAAATTAGACAGTTTAAATTTTAGTTCTGTCCAAATCTATGAAATGTTTGGCATGTGTTATTATAATTTACAAGATTTTGAACAAGCTGAAAAATATTTTAGAAATGCCATAAATCTTGATCCTGATAATTCTCAAATCCTATATCGTTTAGCCAGTTTGTATTATGATAAAAAGGATAATAAAATGGCGACATTTTATTTACACCGATCAATATCAAGTGTAAAACCAGATATGGATAAACAATACTATTTGCTCGGAATTATTTCAAAAGAAGCGGATAATTTGCCGGCAGCCATTGAAAATTTTGAGAAATCCCACAAAAATAATTATAAGAATTATAAAGCATTATTTGAGTTGGCCGTAACCTCAGATGCCTATTATAAAGATAAAAAAATTGCATTAAAATATTATAAAAGCTATGCTGAAAAATTTAACAGCAACGATATTATAATGACTGCTTTTGTTGAAGGCAGAATCAAAGAAATAAAAAAACAATACTTTATTGAAGGTGAAATTGTTGACTAACAGAAAATGTTGTATTTTCACTTTTTGAAATAAACAGTGATGTTAAAACAATTTTTTACCTTATTAATTTATTCAATTTTGGTGTTGTCCTGTTCTTATATCGAGCAACACACAAAGCGTGAACCCATCCAAAAAATTGATACGATAGTCGATTTTAATTCGGTAGATTCTTATCCGCTTTTCCCAAATTGCGCTGAAATTCCTTCCAAAGAAAAGCAACAGATTTGCTTCCAAATGGAAATGTCCCAACATATTTATGCTTCTTTAAAGGAATTTGAATTTAGTGTTACGGATAGCATTAACGACACTATTTTGGTGAAATTAAAAATTGATGCTTTTGGAAAAACAACCTTGTCAAATACTCAAAAATCGGCTAAAATAAGCGAGTTAATTCCTCAATTTGACAGCATTGTAAAAGTTAGCCTTCAAAATTTACCAACCTTGCAGCCGGCAATAAAAAGAGCTATTCCTGTTTCAACCGAGTTTACTTTGCCAATTGTTTTGAAGAATTAAGTTAATAGGAAAAAGGACTGCAAGACCGCTCGACCACACAACAAATTTCCAACATTAATAACTATATTTCCCTTTCCACAATTTCTTCAAAAAATCCCTGATGGTATTTTCGCGTGCATTGTTGCCGGGTTCGTATATTTTGGTGTTTTTTATTTCATCGGGTAAAAATTCCTGCTCGGCAAAATTGTTTTCAAAACTGTGCGCATATTTGTAGTTTTTACCGTAATCCAATTCTTTCATCAGCTTGGTTGGTGCATTTCTTAAATGCAGCGGAACCGATAAATCTCCGGTTTCTTTTACAATGGATTGCGCTTTTCCAATGGCTTCATACGAGGCGTTGCTTTTTGCCGAACTTGCCAAATAAACGGCGCACTGGCTCAAAATAATCCGTGATTCCGGAAACCCGATAATATTCACAGCCTGAAAGGTGTTATTGGCTAAAATCAAAGCAGTCGGATTTGCATTTCCTATGTCTTCCGAAGCCAAAATCAGCATTCGTCGCGCAATAAATTTTGCGTCCTCGCCGCCTTCAATCATGCGCGCCAACCAGTAAACTGCCGCATTTGGATCACTTCCGCGGATAGATTTTATAAATGCCGAAACAATGTCATAATGCTGTTCGCCGGTTTTATCGTACAAAACCGTATTTTTTTGAATTTTAGAAAGCACCAGTTCATTAGTGATTCTAATCGGTTCTTTTTCGGTGTTTACCACCAATTCAAAAATATTCAATAATTTTCGCGCATCGCCACCAGAAACCCTTAACAAAGCTGCGGTTTCTTCCAAAATAATATTTTTTTTTGAAATATAAGCGTCTTCTTTTAAAGCGCGTTGCAGCAAATCTTCCAAATCTTTTTTGCTGAATGAATTCAACACATAAACCTGGCAACGCGACAACAATGCGGGAATCACTTCAAAACTCGGATTTTCGGTGGTTGCGCCAATCAATGTTACCCAGCCTTTTTCAACCGCGCCCAGCAACGAATCTTGTTGCGATTTGCTGAAACGGTGTATCTCATCAATAAATAA
>CAMDPE010000297.1 GCA_945903795.1 Lutibacter flavus
ACTCTAAATAATTTTAAAGATACCAATTCAATTATGGCAATTTTAAATTTTCAAAAGCCCGATAAAGTAATTATGATTGAATCTACCGATTTTAATGGTAGATTTGAATTCAGACCGTTAGAGCAAGGATTTGGTTTAACAGTTGGTAATGCTTTAAGAAGAGTATTGTTGTCTTCATTAGAGGGTTTTGCAATAACATCACTTCGTATTGAAGGTATTGAACATGAATTCTCAACAATAAAAGGTGTTGTTGAAGATGTAACAGAAATCATTTTAAACTTAAAACAAGTTCGTTTTAAGAAACAAATTGAAGATTCTGACAGAGAAACAGTAAACATTTCAATTTCTAAACATGAGCAGTTAACTGCTGGTGATTTGCAAAAATACATTTCTGGTTTTCAAGTATTAAATCACGATTTGGTTATTTGTAATATGGAAAAATCTGTAACATTGGATTTTGAAATTACCATAGAAAAGGGAAGAGGTTTTGTACCTGCGGAAGATAATAAAAAATCTGGCGTTGCATTGGGAACCATTTTTACAGATTCAATTTTTACACCTATTAAAAATGTAAAATATGCTGTGGAAGATTTTCGTGTTGAGCAAAAAACAGATTATGAAAAGTTGGTTTTTGATATCACTACTGACGGTTCAATTTCTCCAAAAGATGCTTTAACAGAAGCAGCAAAAATATTGATTCATCATTTTATGTTATTCTCTGATGAACGTATTACTTTAGAAGCTGATGAAATAGCTCAAACTGAAACTTATGATGAAGAATCTTTACATATGCGTCAGTTGCTTAAAACAAAATTAGTGGATATGGATTTATCCGTAAGAGCACTAAATTGTTTAAAAGCTGCGGAAGTAGACACTTTGGGAGACTTGGTATCATTCAATAAAAATGATTTAATGAAGTTCCGTAATTTTGGAAAAAAATCTTTAACCGAATTAGATGAATTGGTTCATATTAAGGGTTTAAGTTTTGGAATGGATTTAAGTAAATACAAATTAGATAAAGATTAATTTAAAACCTCGGTTTTAAATAAGATAACATAAGAGATGAGACACGGAAAGAAATTTAATCACTTAGGCAGAAAAACTGCACATAGAAAGTCTATGTTTGCTAATATGGCTTGTTCTTTAATCGAGCACAAACGTATTAATACCACTGTGGCGAAAGCAAAAGCTTTACGTCAATTTGTGGAGCCTTTAATTACAAAGTCTAAAGATGATACTACGCATAACCGTAGGGTGGTATTTAGCTATTTGAGAAATAAATTCATGGTTACAGAACTTTTTAAAGAAGTTTCTGTAAAAGTTGCCGACAGACCAGGAGGATACCTTCGTATTATTAAATTGGGAAGTCGTCAAGGTGATAATGCACCTATGGCAATGATTGAATTGGTGGATTACAATCCAAATTACAATCCAAATAATAAAACTAAAAAGAAAACCACTCGAAGAGGTAAAACTAAAAAAGTGGAAGAAACTGTTGAAGTTAAAACAGATAGCAACGAATAGATTTAATGATATTGTTTTAAATATATAACATGGGATAAGCTTTTAGAAAGTTTATCCCATTTGTTTTATAAAAGTTGGACTATGAAAAAAAATATTTTTAAATCAATTCTTTTTTATTTAATTTGTGCCAATTCTTATTCGCAACAAATTACAATTAAGAATATTGAAAGTAGATTGGTTACGCACCAAGGAATCGAATTTATTGGTGAGTTAAGGAATGTAAATAGCGATAAGTATAGCTATTCAAATTGGAGCAATCAAGGTGTTTTATTTTTAGACAGTAAAGCTTATTATTTGGGAAATATAAATTTTAATGTTACAACAAACGCTTTTGAGAGCAGGGTAAATAAAAATCAACTTTTTTCTTATAAAAGTTCTTTACTTGATTCAGTTTCTGTAAATAATCATTTATATAAAAAGATGAATGATACTTTTTATGAAGTATTGCTTGAGAATGGGAATTATTTATTCTTAAAAAAGTGGGATATAGCCTACCAGACAGGAGTTGAAAATAGATTGGTTGGAACTGTTGGAAAATCAAATGCACTTATAATCTTTAAATATTTAGTTAAGTCTGATGATGAAGTAACCTTAATAGAATTTAATAAAAATAGCATTTTAGGTTTGGTTAAAAATGATTTTCAAAGAGTTTTGGAGGAATTTGTTGATAAGGAAAACCTTTCCTATAAAAGAGAAAATGATATTGTTGAAATTCTGAAATTTATGTTTAACAATTCGGAAAAAATGATATAGCTATATTTATATAATTACAAATATAATTTTCACAAACGAATGAAATATACACAACGAAAGAAGGCAATATTACTTTTAGCCGATGGAACAATTTTCGAAGGAAAATCAATTGGAAGAGATGGCACTGCATATGGAGAAATTTGCTACAATACTGGTATGACAGGTTATCAGGAAATATTTACAGATCCTTCTTATTTTGGTCAGTTAATGTTGGCGACGAATGCACATATTGGAAATTACGGTGTAAATGAGGAAGAAATTGAATCAGATTCCATCAAAATTGCTGGTTTAATTTGTAAAAATTTCAGTTTTAATTATTCAAGAGTAAACGCGCAGGACTCCTTAGATAATTATTTTGAAAAGCAAAATTTAATGGCAATTTCTGATGTTGACACAAGAGCCGTGGTGCGTTATATTCGAGATAAAGGCGCTATGAATGCCATTATTTCAACGGAAACAGATATTGAGGCATTAAAGGAAAAATTAAATGCAGTTCCTGATATGAAAGGTCTGGAATTGGCTTCAAAAGTTTCTACCACACAATCTTATTATTTTGGTAATGAACAGGCAACTTATAAAATTTCAGCCTTGGATTTGGGTATCAAAAAGAATATTTTAAGAAATTTGGCGAAAAGAGATTGCTATATAAAAGTATTTCCTTTTGATGCAACTTTTGAAGAAATGAATTCATTTAATCCAGACGGTTTTTTCTTGTCAAACGGTCCCGGCGATCCAGAACCTTTAGTTGCGGCGCAACAAGTGGCCAAAGAAATTATTAACCAAAATTTACCTTTGTTTGGCATTTGTTTGGGACATCAGGTGATCGCTTTGGCAAATGGCATTGCTACCTATAAAATGCATACCGGGCATCGTGGAATAAATCATCCCGTAAAAAATGTAATTTCCGGAAAAGGTGAAATCACCTCACAAAACCACGGTTTTGTTGTTGATAAAACAGCGGTTGAAAATCACCCGGAATTTGAAATTACCCATATACATTTAAATGATGAAACGCTGGCGGGTATGAGAATGAAAAATAAAAATTGTTTTTCAG
>CAMDPE010000298.1 GCA_945903795.1 Lutibacter flavus
CAACAGGGTATTTATGAATAAAAAAGGAATAACACCATCCGGTTATAGAAAAGAAAATGCTTATTGATGTGTTGTAAAGATTCAATTTAGATGAATTGATTTGAAACCAGTTTTAAGGGTGAATTAGTATTAAAATTTAATAGAAGGACGTGTTTGATTAAACCAAAATTCTTTAGGAATTCTTACGACCCCTTCAGGGTCGAATGCCTGTGGATGCAAGGAATTGTATAAACATGTGAACCCTTCAGGTTCATGAGTTCAATAGATGATAGATATGACCGTATTACTGAAGCCTTAAGATTATTGGTAGTTTAAGATTTTTAAATTGGTTAAACTTTATTTTCCTGTTGAAACAATAATTTAGAATAGAATTTAAAACGAATATCTGAATGTATACCAGAATTATTTTTTATAAAACCAGGTTATGTATTATAAATTATTTTCAAAAAGTTTTCGGAATTAAATTGCTCAATTCAATGAAATTAATGAACCCGAAGGTGCAATGTCATTAGGTTAGTGTGTAAATGACTAGAAATTAAATAATTGTGGTGGATAAATGCTTTTAAAAAAGTACATAGGGCTAAAGTCTAAATGTATTTTTGAGTTAACTAAAAGCAAAAAAACATGACCCGCCCTATGCTAGAAGCGAATATAAAAATTATTTCTTCATTAAAGGCCTTTTTAATATCGGTAACTTCAAATCAAGAGTATAAAGATCTCTTTAAAATGAACAAAGTCAATTTCACAAGAAGTAGAAAGTTACCATTCGAAACACTTGCATTATTGATAGTTAAGCTCTGCAAAAAGACATTGAGTGTGGAAATTGAGAACTTTTTTAGCGATTTAAATTCGAATTTAAGCTGTAGTGTTCCATCTTTTTGCGAGCAACGCATGAAGTTAGTTCCTATGTTTTTTTATGCCTGGAATAAAGATTTCTTGAACTCTTTTTATCAAGAATATGATAGCAAGGTTAAACGTTGGCACGGGTTAAGGGTTTTAGGTTGTGATGGGTCGAATATTTCTCTAATAAACAAACCCAAATTAAGAGAATATTTTGGAGGTCAATCAAATCAGAATGACTTTTTTGTACAAGCAAAAACCTTTTATTGCTATGATGTATTGAATAGAATGATTTTGTTTCCCCAGATAGGCCCTTATTTAAAAGGGGAAATGAATTTAGCCTATGATGTTATAAATAGTGGTGAAATACAAGAAGATATGCTGCTTATTTTTGATAGATATTATAGTAACTATAAATTAATTGCATTACTTCAGTGGAAGGAAACAGAAATCAAATATCTTATTCGAGCTAGAGAGTCAATTAAATTTGTTCAAGCATTTATTGAAAGTAAAAAGCTTTCAGATGTTATCAATATTTATCCTAACTCAGCTGCAATAGGTGAATTAAAAAAAACGGCTTTGTAGTAAAGAAAGATACATCAATTAAAGTAAGATTAATTAGGGTAAAATTACCTACTGGAAAAATAGAGGTCCTTATCACTAATCTATGGGAGGAAGATGGCTATAGGTCTAGCGAATTTAAAAAACTTTATGCCATGAGATGGGGTGTAGAATCAAGTATTGATTTTCAGAAAAACATTCTTCAATTAGAGTCAATGAGTGGTCTAACACCAACAACTGTGTTGCAAGATTTTTATGCAACAGTTTTGATTGCAAACCTCCATTTTCTATTGATAAAACCAGCCCAAGAACAAATAGATCAAACGTCTAAACATAAAAAGTACCCAATGCAAGTAAACAACAACAAAGCATTTGGTAAAATCAAAGCAAATATTATTAAAATATTTATATCTGAAGATCCAATAAAAATACTTGAAACATTAACAATGTATTTTATCCGAGACCAACTGCCAATAAGAAAAGGAAGAAGCTTTCCAAGAGTCATAAAAAACAAACAACGCAGATGTAAACATAAAACATTTACTAACTATAAACCAGCATATTAGTGGCTTAACCTAATGACATTGCGCCTTCAGGGTCACTAATTTCACTGAATAGAGTAATTTAATTTCAAAACTTTTTGAAAATGATTCTCAATCAAGCAAAGATTTATGTAATTTACTGTTGGTAAACATGCGGATAATCGTATAGATTAATGAGTTGATTTTATCTTATTGAAACATCTTAAACTCAAACTAAATTTTTTATACCCGAAAGATGGAATATTTTTGCGGGAAAAATTAGAATCGATTTTCCGTAAAGTAAAGAGATTCAAGACAATTACATGAGCTTAATAGAAGAAATTTCAAAAAGAAAAACCTTTGCCATTATTTCCCATCCGGATGCTGGTAAAACAACATTAACAGAAAAATTCCTCCTTTTTGGCGGTGCTATTCAGGTTGCAGGTGCTGTAAAAAGTAATAAAATCAAAAAAACTTCCACCTCCGATTTCATGGAAATTGAAAAACAACGTGGAATTTCGGTTGCTACTTCGGTAATGGCATTTGAGTACAATGATAAAAGGGTTAATATTTTGGATACTCCCGGCCACAAAGATTTTGCTGAAGATACATACAGAACTCTTACTGCTGTAGATAGTGTTATTTTGGTTGTAGATAGTGTTAAGGGGGTTGAAGAGCAAACCCAGAAACTAATGGAAGTATGTAGGATGAGAAATACTCCTGTTATTATTTTCATTAACAAAATGGACCGTGAAGGTAAAGATGCTTTTGATTTGTTGGAGGAATTAGAAGAGAAGTTAAATATTTCAACCAGACCATTATCGTGGCCAATTAACCAAGGCTCTAATTTCAAATGAGTTTATAATTTATACAAAAAGGAATTAAATCATTTTGAAACCAATAAAACTCAATTGGCTGATGTTGTAATTAATATTACTGATTTAAACTCAGAACAGTTAACTCAACATATCAGCGAAAAAGATGCGAAGAAATTAAGAGAAGATGCCGAATTGATTGAAGGAATTTACGAGCCTTTTGATATCGAATTGTACCAAAGTGGTTTATTGGCTCCGGTATTTTTTGGTAGTGCCATCAATAATTTTGGTGTTCAGGAACTTCTTGAAACATTCTTGGAAATTGCACCTAGTCCGATGAGCCGCCAAGCAATTGAAAGACCTGTTTTAGCTAATGAAGAGGCTTTAACCGGATTCGTTTTTAAGATACATGCCAACTTAGATCCAAACCATAGAGATAGAATTGCTTTTATGCGTATTTGTTCAGGAAAGTTCGAACGTAACAAATTTTATTACCATACCAGAAGTGGTAAAAAACTAAAATTTGCCAATCCTACAA
>CAMDPE010000299.1 GCA_945903795.1 Lutibacter flavus
TGGAGGGAATAAAGGGCGATTTTATCCATAATTACCAAACCATCGCTGTAAAATATGGCGAACATTTCACTAAAATTCTTATAACAATTTTGGTGTTTCTAACATTAAATCCCATCTATTTTTTGCTGAAATACGCCGAAATTGGCGGGATGAAATACTATTTTTATGTAAGTGGCGTGGTGCTGTTTTTGTTTGTGCTTTTTTTATGGTTCAGCAAAAGCAAAAACAATTATACCTTGTTGCATTTTGTATTGAAATTGATGCTTCTTGCAGGCGTATTTAGTTTGGCATTAATAGACTACTCGGTCATCATTAATAAAATTCTTTTAAAATAAAAACTATATTCTTCATAATTAGAAGAATATAAATTATTTTTGCCAAAAATTAAAAAAAATGAATTCAAGTAGAAACTCGTCGGGAGGACGACACCAAGGTAAAAAAAAGCCTCAAACCAACACTGATAAAAAGTTTGAACCAAAAAAGTTCGACGCCAAAAAGAAACCTCAAACCACTACAGATAAAAAATCTGAACCTAAAAAGTTCGATGCCAATAAGAAACCTTCTGGCAACTTCAGGGACAAACCGGCTTTTAGAAGAGAAAGTCCATTTTCTAAAAAAGCAAGACCAATTTCAGGAGAAGAAAAACCTGCAGCAAAACCAAAACAAGTTAAACAGGAAGATGGCGTTGAAGGCATCCGTTTAAATAAATATATTTCAAATTCTGGCATTTGTTCAAGAAGAGAAGCCGATGTTTATATTAAAGCAGGAAGCGCTACCGTGAACGGAAAACTGGTAACTGAAATGGGCCATATAGTGACGTTGGGCGATGAAGTTCGGTTTGACGGTTCCTTAATAAATCAGGAGCAAAAAAGGTATGTGTTGCTTAATAAGCCAAAGAATTTTATCACCACAATGGAAGATGAGCGCGGACGCAAAACTGTGATGGAATTAATTGCAAACGCTACTAAAGAACGTATTTATCCTGTTGGTAGATTGGACAGAAACACAACCGGATTGTTGCTGTTTACAAACGATGGTGAATTGGCGAAAAAATTGACGCATCCAAAAAATAATATTCAAAAAATATACCACGCTACATTGGACAAAAAGCTATCAAACAGCGATTTAATTAAAATTTCTGAAGGTTTTATGTTAGATGAAAAACGCGTTGTTGTAGATGATATTTCCTATGTTGTGAATCAGCCAAAAACCGAAGTTGGCGTAAAAATACATTCGGGCAGAAACCGAATCGTACGCAGAATATTTGAACATTTTGATTACAGTGTGGTAAAATTAGACCGTGTAATTTTTGCTGGACTTACCAAAAAAGACTTGCCTAGAGGCCATTGGCGGCACTTAACCGAAATGGAATTAAATACCTTAATGATGCTTTAAATGGCAAAAACAAAAACCAAGAATACTCTTGGTTTTTGTTTTTTAAAGAATATTATTTCAAAATTGAATGAAATAATTTTTTGGTAATGATAATTTTTTATATTTGGCATTATATAAAGAAGTAATTGAATAACTATTTTATTTATTTAAGTCCCATATATAACCAATTTTTTATGAAGAGAATAATCGTAGATTATAAAAAGCTAACGTCTGAAATTCTTAATTTACTTGTTGAGAAATTTCCCGATGGTTACGGTATTAGGGATATTATTAGGTTTACCAACCATAAAGGTCAATATGTTGAAGCTGTAGAAGTTGCAACTGAAGACACCATTTACTTAGTCAAAATTAGTGATGAACTTGTTGATAGTATGGAAAATTTTTATGAAGAAGAGGATGATGATCTTATTGCAGGGGATTTGGAAATTGATTTGGATTTAAATTTAAAAGTGCCAATTAATGGCGATGAAAATGACGATATGGACAATGACGATATGGATAATGATGACCTGGACAATGATGATTTGGATAGTGATGACAATGGTGAAGATGATTATAATGAAGATATTGATGATGAAGAAGACAAATAAAGAGTGTAAGGTAGCGGCAAATAGTGCAATATAAGAACTGAGATTTCTGTTTTCCCAACAGTTTACGCCGTAAATTCCGCTGTAACATAAAAAAACCCTTAAAAATCTACTGATTTTTAAGGGTTTTACTTTTCTTGTGTGGTGCCTCCAGGAATCGAACCAGGGACACAAGGATTTTCAGTCCTTTGCTCTACCAACTGAGCTAAGGCACCATCGCTTTAGCGGTTGCAAATATAAATTTATTTTTTAGACATATCAAAACAATTTAAAAAAATCTGTTGTATTTTTGAACTCTTTAAGAAATAAGAATGAACTTAATAATAGATGTAGGCAATACAAGAATTAAAACTGCTGTTTTTGATGACGGCAAATTGATTCATAATGAAAGCATTACAAAAGAATCATTTGATTTCTATGTCAATGAAATTGTAAAAAAATACAAATGCACTAATGCAATTATTTCTTCAGTTGGCTCCTTAAAAAAATCTCAAATAGCTAAATTGCACACCGAAATTAACTTAATAGTGCTGGATTACCACACCAAAATACCGTTTGTGAACAAGTATGCCACACCAAAAACCTTAGGAGTTGACAGAATTGCGTTGGTTTCTTCGGCAATAGCATCTTACCCAAACAAAAATGTTTTAATAATAGATGCGGGAACTTGTATCACCTACGATTTTTTGAATCAGGAAGGCAATTATTACGGTGGTTCAATTTCACCCGGACTGCAAATGCGCTACAAATCACTGCATGTTTTTACTGAAAAATTGCCATTGTTGGAACCTTCAGAAATAGTTGAATTGGTTGGAAACTCAACCGAAAAAAGCATTCATTCTGGTGTAATAAACGGCATTATCAATGAAATTGATGGTGTTATCAATCAGTATAGAAAAAAAAATGCAGATTTAACAGTTGTTTTAACAGGAGGAGACGTAAATTTCTTGTCAAATAGATTAAAAAATGGCATATTTGCCAATCCTAATTTTTTGTTAGAAGGATTGAACACAATTTTGACTTATAATTTAAAGTAAATGATAAAAAAAATAATAGTAGTCATAACACTATTTGTATCTATTGTCGGTTTTTCTCAAAAAAACAATACATCATCTTATTCTTTTTTTGGAATTGGAGATAAAAATAACGAAAGTACTGTTGAACAATTAAGTATGGGCGGCGTTGGAGTTGCTTTAAATGAAAGCTATCGTTTAAATTTTTTAAATCCTGCCGCTAATGCATCGTTAAGATT
>CAMDPE010000300.1 GCA_945903795.1 Lutibacter flavus
TGGCCAAAATAAAGACACTTACACCATTGAAAATCCGTCCAATATTCAAATTTACGATTACAAAACCAAACAAAGCATTTTTGAAGGAAAAGAGGCAAAAACAAAACTGACAGACAATTACGAAATCAACAATTTTGACCACCATAAATTTAAGCACAACCTGCGACAAATTTTACCGGCTATTGGCTACAATCCCGACGACGGTTTTCAAATTGGCGCCGTAACGCATATCACAAAATTCGATTTTGAAAAAAATCCGTTTTCGCAAAAACATACTTTTGGCGCTAAATATTTTACGGCCACCAATGGTTTTGAAGTCAGTTATAACGGTGAATTTGCCAATATCATAGGCGAATTCAATTTGGGATTGGAATCTTTATACACAACGCCGGCATTTAGCCAAAACTTTTTTGGATTCGGAAACGAAACCCTTAATTTAGAAGATAATCTGGACATTGAATATTACAGAACGAGGCTGGAACAATTTCAGGCAAAATTATCGCTTATCAAACACGGGCGCGTTGGAAGTTTATGGAATATCAGTCTTCCTTTTCAATATATAAAACCCAACGACAACGAAAATCGTTTTGTGGAAGAAACGCTTTCTGCGGCAGCATTAGAAGCCAAAAAATTTATTGGCGTTGAAACCAGTTACAACTTTATAAACAAAAACAACAAGGCATTTTCAACATTGGGAATTGAATTTAATGTTACCGCAGGGTGGAAAACGAATATAGAAAAAAGCAAACAAAACTATGCCTACTTCATTCCGTCTTTACAACTGGATTATCCAATAATCAAAAATGAAATTCTCACTTTATCAACCCTTTGGAAAGGAAATATCCTGTCAAATTCCAGTTTCGAATTTTACCAGGCGGCAAGCGTTGGCGGAAAAGACGGCTTGAGAGGTTACAGAAACGAACGCTTTTCAGGAAAAAGTGCCTACTACCAAAATACCGACCTGCGTTTGAATCTGTTCAAATTTAACGCTGGGCTGGTTCCGGCCAAATTTGGGATTTTTAGCGGATTTGATTATGGCAGGGTTTGGTTAAACAACGATGATTCAAACAAGTGGCATTCATCTGTTGGCGGCGGAATTTACGCCAACGGAGCCGGCCTGTTTACGCTTCAAACTTCCTATTTCAGCTCAGATGACGGCGGTCGATTTATGTTCGGGCTTGGTTTTGGCTTTTAATGAATTAACTTAAAAAATTGTCAGGAAAACTTAAAAAACAGTCTATTTTGTTGTGTCTGTGCTATTTTAAGACAATTACTTTTATTATTAATCAAATATAAAAAAATGAAAAATTACTTAATTATCGCGCTTATGATCACTGCAATTGCAATGATTGTCATTGGGATATCCGCTAAAATTTTACCTCCGGCACTTACGGGAATTGGATTTATAATTATTGCCATTTTATTTTATAAGAACAACTTATGAAATTTAACCTGGCGTTTTTAACATTTTTCCTATTACTTTCCTGTCAAAAACAGCCGAAAGCAGGTTTTGACGACTGTAAATTTTATAAATTAAATGAACCAAGCGCTGTTTGGGAAATGCCTGAAATGCTCGATGAAATATCGGGCATAGAAATTATAAATAACCAAAAAGTAATTTGCCACAATGATGAAGACGGAAATTTGTTTGTTTATGGTTTAAATAGCAGAATAGTTGAAAAAACAATTCCATTTGCTAAAAAAGGTGATTATGAAGATTTGGCTATTATAGGCAATACCGCTTTTGTATTGCAATCGGATGGAACTATTTTTGAAATCCAAAATTATTTGGATATCCCAAAAACCATAAAACACAAAACATTTTTAACGGAAGATGACAATGCGGAAGGCTTGTTTTATGAGCCAAAAAAAAACAGGCTATTGGTTGCCTGCAAAGAAAATTCCAAAGAAAAAAAGGAAAAAGGGACAAAGTATGTTTATGAGTTTTTACTTGATGAGAATACCCTTAACCCAAATCCGATTTTAACCATTTCACAAAATGACATCGGTTCAAAATCGCAGTTTTCTCCAAGCGGCATCGCCATTCATCCTGTTTCAAAAAATATTTACGTCCTTTCTTTCGTAGGAAAAATGTTGGCGGAATTTTCTTCAGAAGGAAAGTTACAAAAATTATACAGTCTTAATTATGAACATTTCCAACAGCCGGAAGGCATCAGTTTTAGCGAAAATGGTGATTTATATATTTCAAATGAAGCAAAAAAGAGTAGCGCCAATATTTTAAAATTCAATTATATCCAATGAAACGAGCATAACAAATTTTGATACTCACAGAAATGATTAATGGCGAACAGCAGCTGTACCAATAAAAAATAAAATATAAACAGATGAACAATTTCAAATTAACTGGTGTTTTAGCAATATTGCTTTTTGCGTTCGACAATGAACTCCAAGCGCAAATTGATACCGTAAATGTTGAAGGAGAAACCTACTGCATTCCGGCGCTAAAAGGAATCCCAGTTGGGAAAGGAGCTTCGTTTGAATACCAAACAATGCCAAATATTTCCATAGAAACGCACGATAAAACTGGAAATTATGGGGATTCAAAAAACACCATAAAAAACAATAGCCGCATAGAAGCCAAACTAAAAATTCCTATAGTTGACAAGCCTTATTTAAGTATTTTGGGAGGTTTAAAATATACTTTTGAAGAATATCATTTTGAAAATTTAGACGCAACTTCAAATCCGTTTTACAGAAGTTTGGAAGATAAAGCCTTAAAAAGCATTGGCGCCAATGTCACGGTTATTAAACCCACAAAATCAAACAAATTTTGGATTTTAAGGGCCAGTGCCGACTTTAACGGTGATTATAGCAGCAACGAAAGCGGCAGTTTAACCGATTATTTGAAATTCTCTATTTCGCCCGCTTTAGGATGGAAGGTGAACGACAATTTTTCGTATGCATTGGGCGTAAGCTACAATTACAGATTTGGAAGTCCGCTCATTTTACCTGTTGTCGCCATCAACAAAAACTTTAATGAAAAATGGGGAATGGAAGCTGTTTTACCCTTGTTTATAAAATCGAGATATATTCATAATTCTGGATTAAACTGGCTAAATACCGTCGAAATAGACGGTGCTTCCTACAAGCTTAACAGTTTGGAACCAGCGCTTGGACAATATCACAACATCCATTTGCACCGCTCCGCCATTCAATTTACCACCAGAATAGAAA
>CAMDPE010000301.1 GCA_945903795.1 Lutibacter flavus
TCACTTTTTAGGTCAAAATTTCGCTATAGCTTTTGATGTAAAATTTACTTCAAAAGAAGGGAAACAAGTACATGTTTGGGCAACATCTTGGGGTGTTTCTACTCGATTGATAGGAGCATTAATTATGACACATTCTGATGATTTAGGGTTGGTCTTACCTCCTAACCTTGCGCCAATTCAAGTTGTGATTGTCCCAATTCATAAAACCGACGAGCAACTGGAAGCCATTTCATCAAGAATTGATGAAATTGTTGCCGAATTGCGCAAAAAGGGAATTTCAGTAAAATATGACGACAGAACGGCCTATAAACCAGGCTGGAAATTTGCGGAATACGAACTAAAAGGTGTGCCTTTAAGAATTGCGATGGGTCCTAAAGATTTAGAAAATGGCACCTTAGAAATTGCAAGAAGAGATACCCTTGAAAAACAAAACATCAATCAAGATGCTGTTGTTGAATATGTTGAAAAAACATTGAAAGAAATTCAAGATAATTTATACAAGAAGGCGCGTATTTATAGGGATACACATATTACCGAAGTTGACTCGTTTGAGGAGTTTCAAGAAGTGTTGGAAACGAAGGGCGGATTTATTTCTGCACATTGGGATGGCACCTCTGAAACTGAAGAAAAAATTAAAGATTTAACAAAAGCAACGATCAGATGTATTCCTTTAAATAATAAAATTACGGAAGGAAAGTGCGTGTTTACTGGGGAAAAATCGACTCAAAGAGTATTATTTGCAAAAGCTTATTAATTTTATAAAGAAATATTTTGTGGTCTTAAAAATAGTTGTATTTTTGCATCCGCATTGACAAAATAGAATTGTCAATAATTACACAATGGTCCGTTCGTCTAGGGGTTAGGACGCCAGGTTTTCATCCTGGTAACAGGGGTTCGATTCCCCTACGGACTACAAAAAAGTTAAAAAAAAATAAAAATGGCAAATCATAAGTCAGCATTAAAGAGAATTAGAAGCAATCGCGCTAAGCAATTAAGAAATAAATATCAGCATAAAACTACACGTAATGCTGTTAGAAACTTGCGTGCTGCGACCGAAAAGGAAGAAGCTGTAGTGTTATTTCCAAAAGTAGTGTCAATGTTAGACAAACTAGCTAAAAAGAATGTTATACACAAAAATAAAGCGGGTAACTTAAAATCTAAATTAGCCAAGCACGTAGCTGCACTATAAAAAAAATTAAATTACAATTTAAAAAAGCATTCATATTCTGAATGCTTTTTTTGTTTGGGATAATTTCTGATTATTCGAAAGATCACCTACCATTCATAAGTTTTATTGGCATCAAGCCTTATAAATATAAAAAGCAATATTGTAAACCCCCAGAGTGCTGATCCTCCATAGCTAAAAAACGGTAATGGAATTCCAATAGTTGGAACCAACCCAATAACCATTCCTATATTTATAACAAAATGCACAAAAAATATAGCTACAATACTATACCCGTAAATCCTACTGAATTTTGATTTTTGCTGTTCCGCCCTATTGATAATTCTTAGTAAAAAGGCCACAAACAATATGATGATAAGAGCGCTTCCCACAAATCCCCATTCTTCACCAACAGTCGTAAATATATAATCTGTTTTTTGTTCGGGCACAAAATTCCCCTGAGTTCGCTCGCCTTCCAAAAATCCCTTTCCAAAAAAACCTCCAGAAGCAATTGTAGTAACCGATTGGTTGGTATTGTAACCAACTCCTTTCATATCAACAGTTTTACCAAGTATAATATTAAATCTATCTCGGTGATGTTGTTTAAATACATGGTTAAAAACCAAATCAACACTAAAAATAAACATGGCTGACATTAGGTAAATGCCAATTATTTTAATCCATCCTTTTCTAAAAGCCCTTGGCCTGTAAAAAACAAAGTATAAAAGGATACATATAAATAATGCAAGGGAACTTATGAGAGTCACATTGTAGCCCAAAATAAGGGTAATTACAAAAAGAAATAAGGCAATAAAGCCAACAGTAATATAATAAAAAGGCAATCCTTCTCTATACAATACAAAAATAAACGCTGCATAAACCAATGCCGAACCTGGATCTGGCTGCAGTATGATAAGCATTGCTGGGAAAAACAAGAGCAGTAGCGCCTGCGCTTGCGTGCTGAACTTTTTCAAGTTAACCATTTTATCGCTCACCAATTTGGCTATTGCCAATGCTGTTGCTGCTTTTGCAAACTCTGAAGGCTGAAGGCTAAAACTGCCAATGGCGTACCAAGAGGTGGAACCATTAATATTTTTACCAAAAACAAAAAGGCCTGCAAGTAATACAAGAGAGCTTGTATAAATAATAGGTGCATATTTTTCGTAAAATTTAGCTTCAAACATTAAAATTAGCAAAATAATAGGAAGGCTGAGTCCTATCCAAATAAGTTGTTTTCCATATTCAGTCGAAAAATTTAATAAATCAAAATTATTTTCACTAATTGTTGCAGCATAGATATTAATCCACCCTAAAAAGATAAAAATGAAATAAAACAAGACTAGGACCCAATCAATCCCGTGAAATATGTTGTCTTTTCTGCTTCTCAATTGTAAACGTTATTTTAATTGTTTGTCATACTCTTCCTGAATACTGCCATTCAACATTCTTTCTTCAACCAATGGCCTTCCAATTTTGCCTGTTAAATATTTTTCAATCATCAATGTTGCAATTGGCCCAGCCCATCTAGATCCCCAATAACCATTTTCAACAAAAACGGCGATGGCTATTTTTGGATTGTCTTTAGGCGCAAAAGCAATAAATATAGAATGGTCTTGTCCATGTGGGTTTTCAGATGTTCCTGTTTTACCACTTATTTCTAATCCCTCTACACGAGATCCTCTTGCTGTCCCTCTCGGATTTTCAAAGACATCAAACAAACCTTCAATCACAGGTTTAAAATGCTTTTTATCAATTGTGGTATAAATAGGTGTGGTAAATTTTTTGTCCAATGGCTTACCTTTAATTTTTTTCGCAATATGGGGAATATAATAAAACCCTTCATTTGCTATTGCCGCAGTCATATTGGCCAATTGAATGGGTGTGGTTAATACTTCTCCTTGTCCTATTGCATTAGATATTGTTGCTGTAGATCGCCAACGTCCATTTGGATAAATTTTATCATACAAATCTCCATTT
>CAMDPE010000302.1 GCA_945903795.1 Lutibacter flavus
ATCTCTTTTTCCTAAGACTATAAGATCAGCCGTATTAGGCAATGCATATACGTATGAATTTTGCCAAAGAAAATAACTACCTGTAGTTAAAGTGTTACGCCAACTATCTGAATCATATGCAGTTGTACTCCAAGCTCCATATTGCATAATTGCTAAAACCTCTCTAGTACCTCTATATTGAGCCGTACCTGTTGTGTTTTCAATAGCACCTTGTATTCTATACTGAGGAGCAAGAGAAGATGTAGTAGGCTTCGTTTCAGAATTGTTTACATCAAAATAATCATCACTACATGAAGTAGTTATGGCTATTGAAATCAATATTAAATATTTGTATAATTTCATAATTTTAATTTTTTAAAATCTAACTTTTAAACCTAAATCGAACCCTTGTATATTAGGTGTACCTAAATTATCTATTGACATAGATCCAGCTCCAGCAATTCCAGCGCCAAATGTGTTAACCTCAGGATCTACACCACTATAATTGGTTATTGTAAATAAATTTCTTCCTGTAGCATAAAATTCTACTGAAGAAAATACTGATTTTTCAAGTATTTTACTTGGTAATTTATAAGCTAACGTTACATATCTTAATCTAGCAAATGAACCATCTTCTATAAAATTCTCAGTGTTTTTATAGTAATAATTTTGATAGAAAGCTTGATCCATAGCAACAGGCACAGTATTTACGGCTCCACTTGCATTAACACCTGGCAATATTATTGTTTCGTTCCTATTAAGTGTTTGTTCACTTAAACCGTAATAAACTAAGGCAGATTCTGTAGCATTGTATACATCAACACCTTGTACAATGTCAAGCAAGAATGATAAACGAAAATCATTGTAACTAAACATATTAGAGATGCCTAAAGTCCAGTCTGGCATACGCGACACATCATCATAGGTTTCAACAACCAAAGTTGGCAATCCATTAGAACCTATTACAACATCCCCATTATCATTTCTTTGTGGTCTATATCCTCTTAAACCAAAAAGTGAACCATCTAAAATTGCAGCACCTGCAGCAGTAGCATTAAATGTCCAAGAATCTGATAAATAAACTTCTTTTAAAAATCCTGGTAATTCATTTACTTTACTTTCGTTCATTCCGAAATTTAAGGCAACATCCCATTTAAATTTTGATGATGCTGGCAGTACTTTAATAGAAAGTAACGCTTCTAAACCACTGTTAAGAATAGAACCACCATTTAATGTCGCATAAAATGTTCCAGTTGTTGGGGGAACCCTTATATCTCTTAATATTTGATTTTTCGATTTACTTGTATAATAAGTTAAATCTAATCCAATTCTACTTTCAAAAAAACGTGCATCCACGCCTACTTCAAAACTATTTGTAAATTCTGGCTCTAAATTTGGGTTTCCAACATTAACGCCATTCCAAGTATAAGCAGAACTTGCCGCTCCATTCAAATTTGTACCTAAAGAACTTTCTAAAGCCCCTATTGGAGCGTCTTTACCAACTTTAGCCCAAGTAGATCTTAACTGCAAATAAGTTAACCCATTTGAAGAAGTAATGTCATTCCCTGCTTTTTTGAATAAATCAGTAACAACAGCTGACATTCCTATTGATGGATAAAAGAAAGATCTTTTATCTTTAGGTAATGTAGAAGACCAGTCATTTCTTCCTGTAGCTGTTAAAAATAATGCATTTTGCCATCCAAATTTTAACTCTCCAAAAACACCTACCATGCGTTTTCTTGTAATCAACTCATTAATATATTGATTTGCAGCTAGCACATTACCTATACTATATATTCCAGGAGCCTGAAAACCAATACCTGATGTATAGGTAGTCCTAATATCTAATTCTTCAACCGAATTTCCAACCATAGCATCTAATGAAAAATCTTCAGTGATGTTTTTTTGAAAACTTAACATTAAGTTAGAATTTAAACTTTTATGATCACTTTCAAACTGACTGATATAACCATTTTCTCTATTATTAACCAGTGAACCATCTCCAGTTATTTTTTTATTGAATTGCGTAAAATTATCAATCCCTACCTTATACGTAAGATTAAAATTTTCTAAAAATTTATAATTTAAATTTACAACGCCCATTAAACGATTTACATCATCAGTATTAGGACTATTTGCTATACTCCAGTAAGGGTTGTCGAATTGTTGATCAATAAAAAAACTTTTTTGAGAATTATTGGCATTCAAATAATCAGAAGCATCCACATTTGCAGGATACCCTAACAAACTTAAAAAACTACTTCCAGAAGCATTTCCTTGCTTTGTGCTGTTTGTTTTTGTAGTAATATAATTTGCTGAAATACCTAATGTAAGATTGTCATTAATAGCTGAAGAGGTATTAATTCTAAACGATGTTTTATCATAACTAGTACTTTCAATAGTACCATCCTGAGAAACATCACCTATAGAAAAATAGACATTACTTTTATCTGTACCCCCAGAATAACTTACTGTATGATTTGATGTTACAGCAGTACTGAAAAAATCTTTTATATTATTGAATATTGGAGATCCTGCTGTACTATTTCCCCAAGAAAGAGGAGAATCAGCATCAATAGTTGTACCTGAAGAAGTTACAATTTGTTTTCCTTGACCATATAGAGTTTGCACATTTGAAGTTCCTATAATATTATCCATAGAAACTGAACCTGAATAGGTTAGAATACTCGCACCTGCTTTTCCTTTTTTTGTTGTTATAATTACAGCGCCTTCAGCAGCTTGTATACCATATAATGCCGCAGCCGCAGGGCCTTTAAGAACTGAAATACTTTCAATATCTTCAGGATTAATATCTGAAGCTCTATTTGAGCTTGCCACCTCTAAACTAGAAGAAGTTGAGTTATCAATTGGCAGCCCATCAACAATAAATAAAGGCTGGTTATTTCCTGTAATTGAGGAACCTCCACGAATCATGATAATTGCAGAAGAGCCTGGTGCTCCGCCAGAATTTACAATAGTAACTCCGGAGACTTTACCTTGCAAACCATTTACCAAACTACTTTGATTTCCTTCTAAAAGCTCTTCAGCCTTAACAGCCTGCACCGCATACCCAAGTGATTTCTTTTCTTTTTTAATTCCTAAAGCAGTTATCACAACTTCATCTAAACT
>CAMDPE010000303.1 GCA_945903795.1 Lutibacter flavus
TATTTTTTACGGCTGTTATGGCTTTTATTGCCTCAAGTTATGCCCTATTTACCGTTTTCGACAATTATTACACTTCCATTTTTTTCGGATTTATTTGGGGATTGCTTATTTTTAATTTAGACCGCTTTATTGTTTCCACCATCAAAAAAAGTGATTCCAAATGGAAAGAAATCTGGCAGGCTACACCACGAATTATATTAGCAATCATTATCGCAGTCGTTATTTCAAAACCTTTGGAAATTAAGATTTTTGAAAAAGAAATCAACCAGGTTTTGTTAACCAAAAAAAATGACCTGACGCTGGCAAACAAAGCGCAAATTGCAAACCAATTTACGCCTGAAATTACATCCATTCAAAATGAAATAACCGGCTTAAAACAAGAAATTGACAACAAAGAAGCCGAAACCAATGCCTTATATGAAACATATATTGCGGAAGCGGAAGGAAGAAAAGGAACCAAACTGCTCGGTAAAGGTCCGGTTTATGGAGAAAAACGTGAAAAACACGATGCTGCCTTGGCCGAACTGCAACAAATAAAAACAGAGAATAAAGCGAAAATTGCTGAAAATGAAACACAAATCGCCGCTTTAACCAAACAGCAAACGGCTCAAGTAAATTCATCACAACCCATTATTGATGGTTTCGACGGATTGATGGCGCGGATAAATGCGCTGGAATCATTGCCATGGCTTCCTTCTTTTTTTATTTTCCTGCTGTTTTTAGCCATAGAAACTTCACCTATTCTGGCAAAATTAATCGCCTCAAAAGGGGAATACGATTTCAAAACACAAGATGTTGAAAATTCCGTAAAAAATTGGGTGCAACAAAAGGAACATCAGCGTGAAAAACTATTAAATACAGATGCTGCAATCAACGAAGCCATTTACAACGAACTGGCTGACGAAAAGGAATTGTACAATTACAAAAAGCAAAAAGCACGCGAAATCTTGCAATTTCAGGCTGATGCTTTTCACAGCGCCCAAAAGAAAGTGGTTGGCTAATTTCTTCTTATTTCATAGAAAATTTATTCTTCCAACGGAAAAATAGTGACGCTGTACCCCAGCCAGTTTTGCAGTTTATCGTAAATAAGTTTTTGGTCTTCCGCAGAAAAATCCTTAATTCTGGTTTTATGAGAACCTTCCTTTAATACCATTTTTAAGGCATTCACGTGAGGTTTCGGATTTGGCGCACACGCGCCCCAGGTATCATATTCCCCATAAATATATAAAATTTTGTTTCCTTTATTTTCCACAAAATCTCGCACCTCATTGATATAATTGGGATTGTAAGTTAAATCCACATTTTTAGGTGCAAAACGCTTGTTTGTTGGCTGGTGCACAACTTTCAACAAATCTTTCACCGGCATGGTGTCAAATCCATAATAGCCCAATTCAGTCAAATGCTGGTAGTATGAAGGAAGCAATTCCACATAAGTTTGGTCATTGTAAAAAGAAATGCCAACAATGTCATTGACATAATTAAACATCGCAGCTGTTGCATTTTCGGCCGGAATCTCATCGCAATTTCCGCCCCATTGCCAAAAAGAAAAAGGAAATTCCAATACGGCATATTCCAAAGCTTCATCCATAGAAAGTTCTGTAAAACTCATATTTTTTGCTGCTGCATAGCTTTTAATTTCACCTAAGATTGAATCTCGGTTTTTAAGTACATTTCTTTGAAATTGGGCAATTTTCGTCCTGCAGGCATCACTTCCAACTGTATTTATATGGTCTTCTGTTCTTTTGTCTTCCACTCCATTAATAAGCGGCGCCACATAAGGCACAGCAACCTCCACATCCCAAGGATATTTCGATTTGTAAATCAACACGGTTTCTCCGCCTTTGCTAATCCCGGTTGAAATCCATTTTCCGGTGTACAATCTTTTCAACTTAGTCACCAATATATGATAATCTTCAATGGCCTGATCGTTTGTTAAATATTGCCAGGGAATGGTGTCGGGTCTCGATTTACCGTAAAACCGATATTCAACCTGCACCTGATTTCCTTTGAATATTTTGCTTAATTCATAAGTGCCCGGATTCGCGTTATAGCCTTCGGTAACTAAAACGGTCGGCATTTTTGTGTTGGTATGCGATAAATAAACGTAATGCTTAAAGGTACCCGCACCTGGATTTTTGTGATCAAACGGTTGATCCAAAACAATTTGGAATGCTTTTGTGAAATGATCTTTGACTTCTATTTCTGTAATTTCGGCGGTTGGAAAAAGGTTTGTTAGTTTTTGCTCAAAAGTTAAAATTTCAACAGGATCTAGTGCAATAACTTTACATGAGATAATCGAAAAACTTAAGAAAATAAATAAAATCAGCGTTTTATAATACTTCATTTTTATCAATAAATTTTAACCAATTATTTTAGTTATTTCTTAATGTATTTATCTATCAGTCCTGTTAATTCACTTTGGCTGTAAGGTTTTGAGATATAATCATTGCATCCGGCCGTTAATGCTTTTTCACGATTTCCCGGCAATGCATAGGCAGTTTGTGCGAAAATAATGATGTCCTTGTTAAATTCCCTAATTTTTTTTGTGGCTTCATAACCATTTAATTCCGACAATTTAATGTCCATTAACACAAAATCAATATCGGGATTCTCTTTACATAATTTAACCGCTTCCAATCCATCTGTTGCAATTAAAGGGAATTTGCAGTAATCTTCAATCATAATTTCAAGCATCTTTTCTGAAGTAATATCATCTTCAACAATTAATATTTTTAAATCATTAACTTGATATAATTTCCCGTCTTTTGAAGTTATATTTTCCATATTTTATTTGTTATATGTTATAGGGGATCGTAAAGTAAAAAGTGGTACTTCCCGACTTGCCCAAATTTATATTTTCTTCGTTGCTTTCAACCCAAATTTTACCTCCCAACATTTCCACAAAAGCTTTAGAAATAGTCAGTCCCAAACCAGCGCCTTCATAATTTCTGCTAAGCGATTCGCTTCCTTGCCTAAATCTTTCAAAAATAATTTCTTTTTGATCCTTACGGATACCTTCGCCAGTATCTTTAACAAAAAACTCCAGTTCGGCAGGCTCACTATCTTTTTTTAGGGTATAACCAA
>CAMDPE010000304.1 GCA_945903795.1 Lutibacter flavus
CCATTCCTTTTGTTGCTCTTCTGGTAAGCAAAAGGCCAAAAGGCAGCAATATTAATGTTGAAAGCCAACTTCCCAATAAAGCGGAAATGGCACTTTCTTCCGATAAGTTTCTGCCCAACTGCGATATGAAAAAGTAGATAACAAAAATGGTAATAGCCATAATCATAGGCAATCCAAATCCACCTTTTCTTATAATTGATCCTAATGGTGCGCCTATAAAAAATAATACAAAACAAGCTAAAGAAAATGAAATTCTGTAACTAAACTCAAAATCATAGAGGTTAAGAATCTTTCTTTTGTCTTTAAAATCTTTTATTTGATATTTATTCCTGTCAATGTTTCTGTTAAGCATTTGAATGGACTCATTTAGCACTGTACTTTTGTTATTTAAGTTGAAATTATCCAGTATTTCGGGTGCTAATTTTTTATTAAATAAGGAATCAGGGTATTTATATAATTTTTTGGCATTAATTGAATTGTAAAAAATATCGGCCCTGTTTTGCGTGTAAATATCGTATTCAATTTTATTTATTTTAGAAATTGAATCCAGTTGAACTATGCTAAGCATTCCATGATGTTCTTTAACTTTTTCATCATTTAGCGTATTGTCATCACTAAAAGAAGAAATATCAATATTTATGGTATAAGTTTTAAATGTTGCTTTGGAGGCAGGCATTTTTGCTCTGTCTTTTGGTAACATCACCTGATTGAGATGCTCTTCATAGTAATTCCCGTTTTCAAGGGTAAGCGTCATATATTTGCTTCCTTCTTCAGTTGATATAGTACCCTTTTCGGCAGTAATTACTTTTATTTTTCCTTTACTGGCATTTAGATCAGCTATTTGAACATTTTTTAATAGGTTTTCTTCTTCCCCATATTTTTCATCAAACTTTATGCTAAAACCTGGAATCTCCGTATTAAATGCTCCTGGAACCAATGCTAAAGCCGGTTTTTTCTTTTTCATATTCAAATACAAATTTTTCTGTTTCAAGGTTGCCCACGGATAAATATTGTTTAAAAACACGAAGTTAAGTCCACTTAAAAGCACGACTAAAATTACCAATGGCCGAATCACTCTTTTTAATGAAATTCCTGCGGATTTGATTGCGGCAAACTCATAATTTTCAGCCAAAGTGCCCAAAGCCATAATGGATGATAGTAAAATACCGATTGGTAGCGCAGTAGGAGTTAGTATAAGCGCTAAATATCCTAAAAATTTTAAAATGAAAAAAATATCAATGCCTTTGCCTGCAATTTCATCAAATGCCAGCCACAAAGCTTGCATAACCAAAACAAAAAGAACCACAAAAAATGTGGCTAAAAAAGGTTGTAAAAAGCTTTTTAAAATGTATTTGTCAAATATTTTCAACGCTATTATTTTGGTTCAGAGATGGTATATTTCTTTTGATTTATGTATTTTGCTCTGTCAAAGATAAAAAGGTTTTCTGATATAGGTTGATTTGTTTTGAAAGATCTTATATTTAAAGTAGTAGTTGTACCGTTTTCGCCAGTTTCAATGATGTCATAAATATGTTTGGTATTCGCATCAACTCCAACTAAAACACTCTTAATTTCAGACTGGCTCTCAATAGGTGTTAATTTTACATATTGTATTTTAACGCCTTTTACAGTTTTTAGAGCATCCATTTTAAAAGTATAGCCATTTTTATAAAAGGAAAATATTTTAGATGGCGTAAGGGTTTCGTTATTTTTTTTGGATGGATTTTGAATAATGACTTCTTCGTCTTCGTGTATGATCAGATAAATTTTTTTTCCGTCAAAAATTTGTTCAGTTCCCATATAATTAAGGTTGTATAAATTACCTTTTAACGTAAGGCTACCTCTTGTTTCTTGGTGTACTTTGGCTTCTTTGTTGTCTAAACTATGATTAAATTCGATGTAAATATTTTTATAACCTTCAATCTTTTTGGCAACTTCATCCAATAATGCTTTTGCTTTAGCCGATTCCTGGCTAAATGAGGTTAAACTGATAAGTAAAAATAATGCTAGAAATGTAATTTTTTTCATCTTATTATAAAGTGCTAATCACAATTATGTGATTAATTATTTGATTCATAATCCAATAACTTGTTCAGTGCCATTTCATCAGGAACTAATACTTGTCTTGCTTTGCTTCCTTCGAACGGACCGACAATACCGGCAGCTTCCAACTGGTCGATTAATCTTCCGGCTCTGTTATAACCTAACTTTAGTTTTCGTTGCAATAACGATGCCGAACCTTGTTGTGCATGAACAATAACCAAAGCGGCATCTCTGAATAAATTGTCTCTTTCGCTGATGTCTATATCAAGGTTTGTGCCAATCTCGTCCCCGCTGTATTCAGGCAACATGTAAGCATTTGCATAGGCACGTTGTGATCCAATAAATTCTGTAATTTTTTCAACTTCCGGCGTATCAACAAAAGCACATTGCAATCGTATCAAATTATTTCCGTCGGCATAAAGCATATCACCTTTACCAATTAACTGGTCTGCACCCGAACTGTCTAAAATGGTTCTTGAATCTATTTTTGAAGTTACCCTAAAAGCTGCTCTTGCAGGGAAATTTGCTTTAATAATACCGGTAATTACGTTTACGGAAGGGCGTTGCGTGGCCACGATTAAATGAATTCCAATGGCACGAGCCAATTGTGCCAAACGAGCTATGGGTGTTTCAATTTCTTTGCCGGCGGTCATAATTAAATCGGCAAATTCATCGATAATTAATACTATATAGGGCAAAAATTTATGGCCGTCGTTTGGATTTAATTTTCGCAATTTAAATTTGGCGTTATATTCTTTGATGTTACGAACCATCGCCAGTTTCAGTAAATCGTAGCGCATATCCATTTCAATACACAAAGAATTCAGCGTATTGATAACTTTGGTGGTATCGGTTATGATGGCGTCATCGGTATCGGGCAATTTTGCCAGATAGTGTCGCTCAATTTTATTAAATAAGGTAAGTTCCACTTTTTTAGGATCGACCAATACAAATTTAACTTCTGCCGGATGTTTTTTGTACAATAAAGAAGTTAAAACGGCATTTAAACCAACCGATTTTCCCTGAC
>CAMDPE010000305.1 GCA_945903795.1 Lutibacter flavus
TGTATAGGTTTGTCCTGTAACGCCAAAACATATATTATAAGAATTTGGAGGCAGGTTAATTGCTGTTGCTGTGTTTGTAAAGTTATAATTTACACCATTGATTGTTGTGGTGTAATTTAGCCCGGAAAGCGCCGTAATTTTAACTTGTCCGTTGCTTTTTCCAGAGCAGGTTTCACTTAGTGTTTCCACCGTAAAATTATTTGCCGGTAAAGTAAAGCATCCTGCTGTATCAACCAAAGCACCTGCGGTTGTATTTGGACATAAATCCTTATCGTTCTTAACAGTATCATTGTCATCATCCAACTGACTATTGGAACAGCCATTGGTATTTACTGTTTCTCCTGCTGGTGTGTTTGCACATAAATCATTACTGTTTTGAACACCGTCATTGTCATCATCCAACTGAATTATTGGACAGCCACTTTCATTAACCGTTTCTCCTGATGGTGTATTTGGACATAAATCTATATTATTCATTACACCATCATTATCATCGTCATTTAAACCTGTGCTTCCCTGTTCAATAACAAAATCATCTATTACAACACCTTCATCAGTGATGCTTGCATTGGAATGAAATACAAATCTGAAAATAATATTTGGCACATTTGAAAATGCCGATAAATCATAACTGTATTCAGAAAATCCATTGCTAAAACCTGTCCATTGCCCTCCGGGACAATTTTGACAATCGCTGGAAATTTCTCCACTTTCAAATATTCGATCACTATTATACCACTTTGCATTATTGGCGCTTCCTAATATATTCCAATTTTTAGCATCAGTAGAATATTCAACATAAATAATGTCAAAATTTTCTTCTAACTTAAATGCCATATTAAATTTCATTAATGGATTTGACATACTTGTTAAATCATAACAAGGTGAAATTAAATAGGCTTTTGTATCATTAGGATAATTTGATGTTGTTGCAGTAACATAAGCGTTACTTCCGGAAGTCGCAGCATTTAAATTTGTTTTATTGGGAGCTCCTATAATCCATAAATTATTTATGCCTCCTTCATTATAGGTCAGCCATGAGTTTAACAAATTATTAAATGGATTAACCACTGAAGGCGAATTATCAGTACTATTTATACTAAATGATCCCACCAAACTATTGTTGGAACTGTCACCATCACCAAGAACAATGGTCTCTACCGTTAATTCATATTTTTTAATGTCTGATTTATCCAATGTTGGCAAAATAATTTCTGCTTCTGCGTCAATAGCCAATGTCCCATTCCAATTAAAAGGCGTTTGAGCAACGCCATCAATAGCATAATTGATTTGAATGGTGTTTATTGTATTTGTTACACCCGAATTTCTTACTTTGATTTTAGGATTGACAATTCCATTACAGCTAATATCAACCAATTCGGTAAATTCAACCAATTTTAAATCTGTGGCAAAAGGAATAAACTCCTCACCCACATTCACGGCATAAAATGCATCTTGGGTTGCTTTTCTTTCCGCGCTGTTGCTTCCATATAAACTTGCAGCAACTTCAATGGCGGCATTACGTGCATCTATAAAAGTTGCATTTGGCAATAAATAATCCCTTAAAATTAAGTAAGCTATTTCTTGCGCCTTCGTCATTCCTATTCCTGTCACATTATACATATCACCAGCATCATTAGTCCCTGATTTTCCTGCAACTAAAATATAAAACCAATGATTTAATACTCCGCTATTACTGTGAACTCCACAATAATCATTTGAGCTGCTGGGTATACAGTTGCCAGTTGCATCTGTATAATTAGTACCGTCATAAGTGTCTGGATCACCTTTACTTTTTGGATTGCTCATAGAACGCAAAAACCCTCCCGGCCAAAAGTCTTCTGCCAGCAACCAAGTTTCTTGGTTTGGATTTGTGTCCGCTCCAGTTCCTTTCGCAGAAAATTCAACTGCGGCAGCAAAAATATCTGAAAAACCTTCATTCATGGCACCTGATTCCCTGGCGTAAACTAAATTTGCGGTCCAAGTTGTTACTCCATGAGCCATCTCATGACTTACAATATCAATTGAAGTTAAGGGATCTGGAGTTCCATCACCATAAGACATTACAGAACCATTCCAAAAGGCATTAAAATAATCAGTTCCTACGTGCACGTAACTTCTTATTTCCATTCCGTTATTATTAATGCTATTTCTTCCCAATGTTTGCCAAAAATCAAATACTTTGGTTGCTCCCCAATGTGCATCAAGCGCGGCATTGTCTCTTGCTGTATTGTCATATTCTACTGAAGTCCAGGTATTGTCATTATCAACAAAATCAACAGTGGTAAATTGATAAGTTCCATTAGTTGGTGAATTTTGTGCATTATAAGTATGCACATTTCTTAAATCATCATTCAATGTGAATGTACCATTTGCCTCTGCCCTTGTATCAATAATTCTATTCCCGCTATATCTCGTATCTGCAGTACCTGCCATTACAGATGTATTGGAACCTCTGTAAGATTCGGCTTTTAAATTATATGATTTTGAATGATAAGTGTCTTTATCATTAAAATGTTTAATTATAGGGTCATTATATAAAAAACTTCCATCGTTGGCATTCATATAAACATACCCTCTACTAATCGGTTTTGTTGCATAAACATCAAATTTATAGGCCAATTTTAAGGTTGATTTTCCATTATCCAAGACCGGAAAAATAACCAACTCACCTTCAGGTTTTTTATATTGCATACTTTTTGATGCCTCTGCATCCATCCATAAATAACTTTTGGCATCCACATGAGACATTGCCTTTTGTAAAGCCAATGTTGAAGAAATATTTGATGTCAAATCTAAACCACCCGGATTGTATAATTCACCATTGATTGAAGTTACATTTCCGCCATCTATGTGAACAATCATTGTTCCATATTCAACTTTAATTCCTTGATAATATTGCTGAAATTTTTTATGAATTATTCCTTTTTTATCGATATTGGTTTGAAACTCAACAAAAGTACTCTTGTTGTCCAATCCAAATTCCTGTATAAATTTTTCTTTTGCATCATTTAAATTAGTGGCAGTATTATACTTTAATACTTTCTGGTAACTCACTAAATTATT
>CAMDPE010000306.1 GCA_945903795.1 Lutibacter flavus
GCTGTTGAAATGGAAGGTGTTGTTCCACAGAATGTCAGAAATAAACGAAGCAAAATGCTCAGGGGCCTGTCCGTTAAAAAACGCAGGGCTTTTTATGAAAGCCAATTGGGGAAAAATTTCACTGTTTTATTTGAAAGTGAAAACAAAGACGGTTATATCTATGGATTTACGGAAAATTACGTTAAAGTGAAAACACCCTGGAATCCCGAATTGGTAAATACGCTGCATGAAATTAAATTAACCGAAATTAATGAAGACGGTATTGTGCGTTTTGACTGGAAAAAAATTCCTGTTTTTATTGACTAATTTTACATTAAAAAAATAAAAATTGTGAGCGATTTATATCCTTTTGCCTTATTGGTTTTTACCTCGTTTTTTACCCTGATAAATCCGTTGGGCACCATGCCGATATTTATGTCGATGACGGCAACTTTGAGCAAGGAGCGCCGCAAACAAACCGCTAAAAAAGCAACTTTGGTGGCCTTTTTTACCATTATTGCCTTTGCCTTTTCTGGGCAAATTTTATTCAAATTCTTCGGAATCTCCGTAAACAGTTTCAGAATTGTAGGAGGCGTTATTTTCTTCACAATGGGATGGGATATGCTTCAAGCACGGTTAGGCAGTTTTAAACATACAGAAGATGAAGACAAAATTGATGCCTATGTGGAAGATATTTCCATTACGCCATTGGCAATTCCAATGATTTGCGGACCCGGAGCCATCACCAATGCCATTATTTTGATGGAAGACGCCAAGGAAGTGCCGCTTAAAATAGTGTTGATTGCCACCGTGGCATTCATCTTGTTATTAACTTATTTAATACTTGTTGGCGCAAGCAAAATCACTGAAAAAATGGGTAAAACCGGAAATAAAGTGATGATGCGTTTGATGGGTTTAATCGTGATGGTTATTGCTGTCGAATTTTTCTTCAGCGGATTAAAACCCATCATTTTAGACATTTTAAACAGTTAATGGAAAACTCAAAAACACCTGTTTATTTTGTTCCCGGATTGGCGGCAAGTCCGGAAATTTTTGAATTTTTACATTTCCCGGAAAACAAATTTGAATTGCATTTTTTGGAATGGTTAATTCCCTTAACGGCTCACGAGTCTCTTGAATCCTATGCAAAAAGAATGTCAGATTTGGTGCTTGAAGAAAATCCGGTTTTAATAGGCGTTTCTTTTGGCGGTATTATGGTACAGGAAATGAGCAAATACCTTCAGCCTAAAAAAACCATCATCATTTCAAGCGTAAAAAGCCGTGATGAATTATCCAAAGCCTTAAAATTCATTCAAAAATTTAAAATCTATAAATTATTTCCGTCAAAAGCGATTGAAAACATTGAGCTTTTTTCTTTTTTAGCCTTTGGAAACACTTCCAAAAATCGGTTAAAACTATACAAAAAATACTTTTCCGTCAGGGACAGAAAATACCTAAAATGGTCTATTTACAACGTGTTGCATTGGAAACAAAACAAACCAATTGAAAATATTCTTCACATTCACGGTACTGCCGATGCTATTTTTTCGTTTAAATATATAAATGGTTGTATTCCCATTGAAAAAGGCACCCATATTATGATTATCAACAAGGCAAAAACAATCAGTAAAATAATTATAGATTCCCTTAAATAAAATGTTAAAATGAACATTTACAAAGTGTTCCCATCAAATAAATTTGTATTTTGCCACTTAACAAACCCTTAAAATGAAAAACAAAATGGACAAATCAATTAAAATTTTAGGATTGATTGCGGTGATAATGATAAGTTCATTGTTAATTTTTGCAGCCAAAAAATCAGACTTAGAAGCTGACAATTACCTTATAGAAGGCGATAAAAACACAAGTGAAACTTATGAGATCAAGGCACTGAAAATCCCAGAAAATTTGGACTTTGCGGGAGAGCGCGTTCCTACTGAAAACGACGACATTAAAGAGCGAATGGACAGGGAATTATTGACAAATACCTATTGGCAATCCAATACCATGTTACTTTTTAAAAGAGCCAATAAGTTTTTTCCTTTGATAGAGCCTATTTTGAAAGAAAATGGCATTCCAAATGATTTTAAATATTTAGCGGTTATTGAAAGTGGTTTGCTAAACGTATCTTCTCCGGCAGGCGCCAAAGGTTTTTGGCAAATATTGGAAGGCACCGCCAAAGAAAGCGGATTGGAAGTCAATACAAATGTTGATGAACGTTACCATTTAGAAAAATCGACACAAGCGGCTTGCGATTATTTAAAATCAGCCAAAGCGCGTTTTGGTAACTGGACATTGGCTGCGGCAGCGTACAATGCAGGAAACAGAGGTGTTTCAAGCAAAATGGAAACCCAAAAAGTGAGCAGTTATTATGATTTGCTTTTGGGAGATGAAACAGAGCGCTACATTCTGAGAATCGTTGCCCTTAAAGAAATTATGTCAAATCCTGAGAAATACGGATTTATTTTCGATAAAGAGGATTTGTATACTGCAACGCCCACCAAAATTGTTGAAGTAAGCACACCAATTACTGATATAGCACAATATTCCATCGATTTAGGCATTAATTATAAAATTATGAAATTGCACAATCCGTGGTTGCGCGAAAATACCTTGGAAAATAAAACTGGTAAGACCTATCAATTAAAAATTCCTATTGAAGCTAAATGAAACGAGCCTCACAAATTTTGATAAATAATGGAATAGTTAATAGCGAACAGCAACTGTTACCACTTAAAAACAACATTTAAACAGATGAAAATGACGGCAGCAACGATTATTACTTTGATTATCATTGGTTTATCCGCGGGGATTTTAAGCGGTTTGGTGGGTGTTGGAGGCGGTATCATTATGGTTCCTTTATTTGTGTTATTTTTAGGTTTAACGCAACACAATGCGCAAGGTTTAAGCCTGGCAGTTATGCTTCCTCCTGTCACATTTTTGGCGGTTTACAATTACCATACCGCCGGCAGTGGCGGCAATATTGATTGGCGAATTGCGGTAACCGTTTCCATTTTATTTATTATTGGCGGATTTATAGGTTCAAAGATCGCATTGCAAAT